>QNBI01000357.1 GCA_003641675.1 Spirochaetota bacterium
AGAGTTTTTAGGGAGTGGAGTAATAGGTTACGCTCTTTGTTTATCAATTCAAAACTATATATAGAAAATCCTTCACATGGTAAGGGTTTAATATGGTATAATATGACTAATCTAACAAGGAATGGTTTAGAAGGTTATTTCTATATGGATTGTGGTTACGGTGGTTATCCTGGTGGACAAGGAACCATAGCTTTTCATCTATTAAATTATTTGAAATATGTAGATGATGAAGATATTAAGAGGGTTGTACGAAAATCTTTGAAATATATTATATCCACTCAGAATAAGAATGGTTCATGGCCTATGGCTCTACATCAAGAAGGGTTGATAAGGTTTAGACCAGAGAAGTTAGATGAATATGAAAGTTTTAATGGTACATCTGAGAGTATACGTGCTCTCCTAGCAGGATATAAGATTTTTAAAGATAAAAAAATGTTAGAAGCTGCTTTTAGAGGATTAAACTATCTGGAAGATGAATATCCTATATGTTATAATGGTCTTAGAGATATTGGTATAAATGAAGCAGAAGCATTCTCAGCAGTAAGTATCATAGATGCTTTTATAGATGCTTATAATCTAACAGGGGATAAAAAATTTCTTAATAATGCTATAAACTATGCTTACTATACATTAACATATATCTACATGTATAATACTAGAAATCTTAATTTTAAATATAATTTTCATCCAATCTCTTATTCTATAACTCCTCGTTTATCTCCATATGAAAGTATGTGGATTATATCAACTTATAACCGGCTTTATAAGATAACTGGTGATGATTTATGGTATAATATATCTAAAATGATATATAATGAAACAGTGAAATGGCAGAGTAGAAACGGTGGTATCTCAGAGGGTGTCTTCCCAAAAAGTTTAGATAAACTAGAACCTCTTCCAATGGAACAAACTTTTGCTATAGTTGAACTTATGCAAGCATCTACACATTTTTTTAACATAGAAAAAGGAAAAGATATTTCTAGAACTACAAATACAAAGATAGATCCTAATATAAGGATAGAGAAAGAAAACAATTATGTGATTAATATTTATTATAAAAATAATAAGATGTTATCCTTTGATGTTAAGAAACTGAAGATTATTTTTATTAGAAACTCTAATCTCAACAAATATGGTATATCTTTTTCATTCTATAAACCATATTCGATAAGTTCAAATTTTATAAAGATGATAAAAAAAATTTTAAGGGGAAGATATGGTAAATTCCTTCTAAGTATAACTGATATACCTTTTTTTATTAGAGGAGTAGAGAATCCTCGGAGATGTAGTGATATAAAAATCCATTTAATTGAAGATATTCCTAAGAAATATATCTCTATAGATATAGATAGAATAAAGGCTAATTGCATATGTGAAACTAAACTCCATAGGTTTTCTATGAAGATTAATGTCGAGAAAATAGAAAATAGATTACATATATCTTTTAACCCTCTAAAGATAGAAGTGTTAGATCATGATATATATTGTTCGAAAGTTTTATTCCCATTAATTGGAGCTAAACCAATGGAAAAGAAAGAAGGAGAACTCATCTTTGATAATTTCAGTATCTCTGGTAGATTCCCAGGGATCATAGAAAATGATTCATTTACTGCCGTGGATCAAACCCTAGCTACAAACTGGACACATGGTGGAGTGTATGAAGGTTCTATTGATATTAATATTTTTGATTAACTTTAGGAAATTCACATTGAACCATAAGTGTCTTATAAGATATTGAAAATCATGGTTTGTGGATAAAAGTAAATCTAGGAAAATAAAATATTCTATCGCTCTCAGTGTTATACTTAGTATTCTACTTATTATACTGATACTCTATTTCACTGTTGATGCTAACACTATAGCTATGTTGAAGAGTAAAAATATTAGATATGAATTTTTTATTATAGCTATACTATTACAAGTTTTAACTTGGTTTATATGGGGTGCTAGACTTAAAGTGTTATGTAATGCTGTTGTTAGACAGCCATATATCAGTTTATGGGAAGCTACAAAAATTGTTATAGCTAATATGTTTCTAGCGGGTATAACTCCCTCTATGGCTGGTGGAGAACCAGTTCGTATATATCTTCTAAAAAAAGATGGTATGAGTCTTGGAGCTGCTACTGCCTCTGTACTTGGAGAGAGATTGTTGGATGCATTTATAATATTAGGATGTGTTCCTATAGCTCTTATAATCTTTCAGCAATATCTCCCTCTTGGTATTATACGTCGAGGGTTAACAATAGGCGTATTTATATTTATAATAGCTATAATTTTATTCTTTCTATCTCTTAAATATCCTGAGAAAACAAAATCTATTCTAATATCTATTAGTAGAAAACTTAAACGTCTACATAAGAAACAGGATGATGGTTTTTCTATCGTAGAGAGGATAAATAGAGAAGTTGATACATTCCATAAAGGTATGTATTTCTTTTTGAAAGGCGGACGTAAACCTTTTATCATAGCAGGTTTTCTAACTATCCTATACTGGGGTACAGCTTTCCTTATACCTTCCATGATCCTTCTTGCTTTAAATCTACCACCTGTATTCCTTGCATCTTATGCTGCACAGGTTTTATTAATAATTATAATTATGATGCCTACTACACCAGGAAGCGCTGGTGTAGGTGAAGGTAGCATAGCTGCACTTTATAGTGTACTAATTGGGCCAACTTTTATAGGAGTTTTCGTCTTAATCTTTAGATTAATAACCTTTCATCTAAACCTCATAGTAGGAGCTATCTTCCAATATAGAATTTTTAAATCTATTACTTCTTTCTCTTTTAACCACCTCCAACAAAAATAGGATATATAGGTTGTTTTTTTGAGGTAAACATTTTAATAAGAGATAAGGTATTCACCCAATCCTATGGAAACAGTAGATCGGTGTATATCCTGCGGGAAAGGATTAGTAGGCAAAGGTTTTGTAACCTTCATATGTCCAATGTGTGATACTGTTATTGGACGATGCGGAGACTGCAGAGAACAAAGCGTTAAATATACTTGTCCAACCTGTGGATTTACTGGGCCATAAAAAAATGATTTTAGGAGGAAAAAATAATGGGTGAAGTTATCGCTCTAATACGTGTGATGCCAGGTGGAGTAATTAGTGATGAAGAATTACAGAATATATGGGATAATGTTAAAAAAGTAGTTAAACCACCGGCTAAACTCGGGAGAATAGAAATTAAAGACATTGCCTTTGGTTTAAGAGGACTTGATGTAACCGTATCAGTACCCGATTCTGAAGGTGGTGTAGAACCAGTTGTTGAAGCACTCTCAAGTATAGAACAAGTCGAAAGTGTTGAAGTTGTTGACGTAGGTAGAGTTTAAGCTGCCTTCCTAGGTTTATGGAGATTCTTCTCCATTATTCTCTCTACAGCATTTATTCCTA
>QNBI01000358.1 GCA_003641675.1 Spirochaetota bacterium
AAAAAATATCTGTATTTTACTGCCTTTAAAGAAAGACTTAAGGAGTTCTTTACAGATATTCTGATTTCTGCTTTTAAGGTACCATTTAACAATGCCGGTAAACAGAAAAGGTGCGGTTTTCTCCGGCAGGAAAATGAAATCCCCTTTAGTTAGTTCTTTTTCTTCTGTTTCTGGGCCAGCCAATATAATGAGACCATTGTTTTTTATTTTTTTTATAAATTCCTTTATCCCTTTCTCTTTAGAATAGCTTCCGAAAATAATATAGGCTTCTGCTTTACCGGTTTTTTTTAATTCAAGAACCGATGTAAGTGTTAAAAATCTGTACTGTATTTTTTCAGCTTTTAGAGCCTTTTCAACTGGATCTGCTTTTTTTTCTTCCGATGCAATAAGAAGTACCACAACTTTCTCCCGCTCTATTTTAATTTAAATGGTAAGTTATAAACCAGTAAACCTTAAATTTAATTGTATTGTTTTTTTAAAGGCATACAAGAGTTATTTTAAAAAAATTTGACATTGTATCTTTAAAAAATATACTAATATTTAAAAGGCTTTTTCAAGGATTAGATAGGTTAAGGAGAAGTATAAATGAACCATATTCAGTCACAGTTTAAAACAGAAGAAGGGGTGAGCATTCCTTACCACAGCTGGGAAATACGTCAGGGAGGTTACAAATGGGTAGCTCTTGTACTGCAGGGGCCGTTTCTTGCAGCGAATAAAAATAAGCGGTTTATCGATTTCCTGCTTGAAAAATACTTCAAAGTATATGCACCGGATATTCCTGAAATGACTGTAGCGTCAGGGAGAACAGCTAATTATGGGGGCTTAAGGGAATATGCTGTAAATATAGAAAGCTTTAGAGCCTTTGTAGAGAAGAAGGAGGGCAGCTTGCCGATAATTCCCTTTGTATTTTCACTTTCTGCTCTGCCTTTTTTGTACTACTATTTTAATGTCAGGCCCCCTGTCAGGGCTTTTGCACTGTTTTCTCCTATCTTTGACTGTACAGGAACTCTTTTCGGGAGCTCATTTCTGTTTAAAAAGAGATTAAATCTTAAATATCACAGCAGCAGTATTCTCTCCGATACTGTTTCCGAACGTTCAGAGATAGAAAAAGAAATAGAGAGAAACGGCTCGGTTTCGAAAAAGCTCGTCAAGGAACTTAAAAAGCTGAGTGTGAATTACCCGGGGAAACTTGAAATGGCGCATACAGATGTGAATGTGGGTATATTTTTCGGTGAGGCGGATTCGCTTATTTCCTTATCCAGTATTAATGCTTTAAAGGATAACCTTAAAGCCGGGAGAGTTTCTTTATACAGCTATCCCCGTGTGAAGCATATTCTTTTCTATGATAAATACTGGAAAAGAACAGAGGATGATCTCAGTCTTTTTTTGAGCGGGTTAGCTTTTTAATTATACTGTCAATTGTTTTTACTTCCTGTTGAACCGATTTTAGATATATAGGCAGGGTATTCCTGTACGCTCTGCAGGATTTTAGCACGATTTCCTTTTCCGCTTTTGTGAATTTAATAGATGCTTTAGATGTTACAGATTTTCCTGTTGTTTTCGGCACCGGACTTTCTACTCTTGTGTTTACGGGTGTGCTATTTGCTGTTTTAGGTTTCCAGTTTGCAGCTGCGGGTTGTACTGGAGTAGATTTTGCCCTTGCAGGCTTTCCTGAGGCAGTCTTTGCGGAAAGTGAAGCTTCTTTTTTGGATTTTTTTGCTTTTAAATTCGTGCTTTTCGGCTTCTTTCTTTTTGGTTTTACTGATTTGGTTTTACCAGGAATGGCATGAATGTCAGGAATATTAGGGATGTTTTCCTGAGAGTTACGGCTTTTTTCTTCGATTTCCTTTAATACCTTGAATATGCTTGTCTCTGTTATATCCTCGGGAACCTGAGCTATGCGTTTTTCAACTCGTTGTGCGTTAGTTCCCTTTATGAGGCGTTTTCTAGCCATTGTTCTACTTCCTTTGCCAGAGCTTTAAAATCGGCTGCTCCCCTGGAACGGGGTGCATAGTCGAAGATTGTTCTCTGGGCATATTGGCTCTCCTCGACTGCAATATTCCTGTGTATTATGGTTTTAAAAACCATGCTGCCGAGCTGTGAACGGAGTGTTTCTGTCAAATCCTGGCTTATCACGGTGCGTTTGTCGTAGAGGGTTATAAAATAGCGTACACTTATTAAGCCCGGATTACTCTCCCGGGCCTCCTTAATAGTTTCATTTAAATCCCCCAGGCCTTCCTGACAGAAGAAGGTAGGCTGCACAGGTACAAGAACATGAGTTGCCGCAAGCAGTGCTGATATTGTAAATAGTCCGAGTGATGGGGGAGTATCTATTACAACATAGTCATATATTTTGGCAACCTGTGGGAGTGCTTTTTTTAATGCATTAAAGGTGGAAAGCGTTCTCTCCAGATTTTCTATCCGGTTTAGCGCAGTTCTTGTTGGTACAATAAACAGGTTTTTGTACGGGGTTTTGTGTATAATGGACTTTATCGACTGTTTCCCCTTGTAAAGGAGGGATATATCCTTTTTTAGCTTTTCGTAATCGAGAATATTACGTGTCAGGTTTGCCTGCGGGTCTGTATCCAGCATAAGTACCTTTTTCCCCTCAAGAGCCCATGCTGCGGAAAGCGACAGCACGGATGTAGTTTTGCACACTCCACCTTTTTGCTGAGCAATACAGAGAATCTTCGGCTTATACCCCCTCATGCTCTACTAATCGGCCTGAACATCTTAAATATCAAAAAAAAATCTTGCATTCTGAAATTTTATTATTAGAATAATATATATAGGAAAAAACTAAAGATGCAGAAAATACTGGCAGCTGGTTTTGACAGTAAAGAATTACACTCAATCGGGCTTGTTGCCGTAAAGAAGGGCTACGATTTTGCTGAAATCGGAGGGCAAATAACAGAAAAAATAGCGGATTTTAAGGAGAATTATATTATTTTTTTTGCAGTCCGTAAAAAATCTGATATACGCCTTCTAAAGCAGATTATGGCGGATGCTCCGGAGCTGTTATACGTATGCGGCGTGGACTATTCCAACAGAGAGCTTGTTTACTCTGCATGTTTTTTAAAGGCGATATCTGTTTTCTTTCTTCCTCCGGTAAGCGGGGAAATAGAAAAGATACTGAACAGCATAAAAGAAGTAATCCGGGTTAAAAAGGCGGAATTTACAGTTTCCATGGGGCTTAAGGATGCCAGTCACAAATTCGAATGGCGGACCGACGAGCTGGAAATATCAGGAACCTGTAAGTATCTTGCAAATTTGCTCTATCAGGCAGGTTTCTACAGAGATGCTACAGAGAGAGATAATGCTGCCCTTGCCCTGGAGGAAGCTCTTGTTAATTCGGTAGAGCATGGTAATTTGGAGCTTGATTCTTCAT
>QNBI01000359.1 GCA_003641675.1 Spirochaetota bacterium
ACCTTTAAAAATTGAGCATGAATTTGGCAATATAGAGATAATAAAGAGAATGGTACAGCAGAATCTTGGTGTTTCTATTTTGCCTTTTTCCGCTGTTAAAAAAGAGTATGCAAACGGCTGGCTAAAGGTATGTTCCCTGTCTGGTTTTAAGCTTGAACGGAGAATACTGCTTGTTTACAGAAAAAACCGAAGAATGTCAGGTGCGCTTAAAAAATTCTTATCCTATATTGAAACCGATAAACTGGAAAACCTTCTGCAGTAGCCACCATAAATATTTCTTATAGACAGTATAAAAATGTTTCATTTGATTAGTTTTCCATACCCTGCTTATATATTAAATAAAGATTTTTTATGGAGGTTAATAATGGGTAAAATAATACCAAGATGGGAATGGAGGACTTTCGCTAAGGATGTGAAACTCGCCATAAACCTTAATGACTATGAAAAAACGAGGCATGTTGAAAGCAAAGAAGTCTATGTGCTCTCTGCTGTTGTAGATGAAAATCCAAAGGTACGTGATAATAAAATGGATGTTAAATCGCTTCAGCAGGTAAATGAAGACGGGCTGGAACAGTGGAAACCAATTTTAAAGGTGGATTTTCCTCTTCCGAAAGAGCAGCTTGCAGAG
Source organism: Spirochaetota bacterium (assembly GCA_003641675.1). Lineage (GTDB taxonomy): Bacteria > Spirochaetota > Spirochaetia > SZUA-6 > SZUA-6 > SZUA-6. Next base: position 629 of record QNBI01000359.1, read on the forward strand.
GTTTACAGAGTATTCCGCGTTGCCCCTCCTGCTATGGATAAGGATGTCTATACCTTTGATGATTTCATGAAGCTTGCAGAAAAAAATCCGAATATACTTCCATTTCAGGTTGAAAAGATCCGTGATTTATACGATGTGGATACATGTATTGTAGAGTATGCAACGGTTAAAGTGGACGGTAAAGAGTATAAAACAGCAGCAGCAGAAGACCCGGATCCTTCAAAGGTGAAAAGAATTGTAGAGAAGATAGGACTGTGGGGCAGAGAGAATATTAACTATGTAAAGGCTTTAAAGCGAATAAGGAAAAACGAACTGTAAGGAGTTAGAATTATGAACACATATGCGACAATAGATACGGGCTCTAATCAGGTACTTATCTTTATTGCAAAGGTAGACGGAGGTGAAGTAAAAGAGGTTCTCCTTGACCGTGGGGAGATAACAAAATTGGGAGAAGGTGTTAATACAACTGGTATTTTAAATGATGACGCTCAGAGCAGAACTCTAAAGGTAATGGAGGAATTTAAAAGCCTTCTGGATGAGTACAATGTAGAAAAATACTATGCAGTCGGAACAAGTGCATTAAGGGAAGCCAAAAATTCATCCAATTTTGTTGCTGCAGTAAAGGAAAAAACAGGGATAGAGATTAATGTAATACCAGGTGAAGAGGAAGCACGTCTTTCTTTTATGGCTGTTGTAGGAGGTCTAAACCTTAAGGATAAAGAGACAGTAATAATAGATATCGGCGGGGGCAGTACAGAGTTTATCTTCGGCCAGGGAGTAAAGATTCTTGACCGCTTCAGTACAAAACTAGGTGCGCTTAAGCTAACGGAGAGATTCTTAAAATCCGACCCGGTAACAGAGGGCGAATTTAATGAAATGATGTCCTATCTTAAAATTGAACTTAAAGATGTGAATCCTCCGTCTAGGAACTCCTTCTTGGTAGGAATGGGCGGAACTATGACAAATTTGAGTGCAATAAAGCACAAACTAACAATGTATAAACCAGAGATTGTCCAGGGGTCCTATATTACTCTGAATGAGTTAAACGGAATTATAGATGATATAAAATCCAGGACGATAGAAAAAAGAAAAGAAATAACAGGCCTGCAGCCCAAACGTGCAGAGGTTATTCTTGCTGGAACCGGCATTTTAAAAGCGGTTATGCAGAGAGTAGGTGCAGATAGAATAACGATAAGCGACATGGGTTTACGGCATGGATTAATGTTTGATAAATTCTGCTCCTGATTATAAAGAATAATTTAAGGGCAGATTTATAAAAAATTATAAGGAGAGGTATGTTTATGAAAAAGACACTTCTAATCTTAGTTCTAATTCTTACAGCCACTGTTTTTATGTACGCTGAGGGCAAAAAGGAAGTACAGGCTCAATTTCCGACAAAACCGATTAACTTAATTGTTTACACAAAGCCGGGCGGGTTAATCGATGTTACATCGAGAAAAGTTACGGACATTGCATCTAAGTATACAAAGGCAACCTTTGTTGTCATTAATAAACCGGGAGCAGGCGGTATTGTTGCTATGAAATATGTTCTGGCAACGCCGGCAGACGGTTATACGCTTATGGCAGTAACAAAATCTAATGTTGCAAAGGTAGTATCTACTGGTGCAGATGTGAACCTAATGGACTTAAACTGGATGGATATGCTTATGGCGGACCCGGAATGTGTAATTACAAATAAAAAACTTTCGATTAATACATGGGATCAGCTTATTGCGGATGCAAAGGCAAAGAACGGGAACCAGCTCTGGGTTGGGCCGGCAGCAGGCGGTCTGGATAATGTGGTCGCTATGAAAATCTGGAAAGCTTTTGATATTAAGGTAAAATGGGTGCCCTTTGCAAGCGGCGGAAAAGCTATGGCAGCTCTATTAGGCGGACAGGGCGTTGCGTATGTAGGAAATCCAAGAGATATTGCCGGTAAACCGGACCTTAAAATTGCAGCTGTGTCATCCGAACAGAGGTTAAAACAGTTTCCCAATGTTCCAACTTTTGGCGAATTAGGAGCAAAGGGGCTTAATAACGAAGTAATGTGGAGAGGCTTTGCAGTTAAAAAAGAAACCCCGGAAGCTGCTGTTAAGTGGTATCAGGACCTTGTGCAGAAGGTAACAGACGATCCAGAGTGGAGAAAGTTCTGGGAACCCTATGGAATTAAGGTTGTAAACTATAAGAGCGATAAATTCAACAGTATGGTTTCTCAGGATATAAAAGAGTTTAAAGAATACTTAGGTAAATAATTAGTTATTATTTTAACACAAGGGGATTAAGTCTCCTTGTGTTTAACCCTATATATAGTAAAATCTTAGTAAAAATCTAAAGAGAGCGTATATGGAAAGTTTTGGGGAATTTCTAAATACAAGAAATGGCTTTTATGTCGCTGTTGGCTCCTTTGTTGTTTCGATTCTTATATTTGCATTTATCATCTCAAAAACAAAAAGGAGAGAATATCTTGGAAGAATATTAATACCTATTGCTTTTATTGAACTTTCAACAATATTTTTTTTAATTACAATCGGTTTCCCTCATAAAGGTGAAGTAGGCCCTTCTACGGTTCCAAGACTGTGGATAGCTGTTCTTATTGCTCTTAATCTTTATCTTTTAATACGGGGAATTATGGGTAAGGAAGAGAAAGACCCTGAAACGGGGAGGGTGGATACCGTACTGCTTTTTGTAGTGCTGGTAATTCTGTATCTTATTGCGATTCAAATATTAGGATATTTTATAAGTTCATTTATCTTTGTAAT
>QNBI01000360.1 GCA_003641675.1 Spirochaetota bacterium
AGAGTATTTGCTCCTGTCCAAGGGGGAAGAAGAAGGCGGCGGCAGACAATCCGAGCACCTTCTGGCCAATACCTTTGAGGCTTTACTGGGCGCCTGCTATCTGGAAAGCGGCCTTAAAAAATGCACAGAAATTGTTAAAAAATTCCTGCTCCCGCGTCTAGAGACCATTATCGCTCAAAAACTTTATAAAGACGCCAAATCACACCTCCAGGAAATAACTCAAGAATCCTTGTCAATTACTCCAACCTATAAGATAATCGACGAATGGGGTCCCGACCATGCCAAGCACTTTAAGGCGGCGGTTTTCTGCGGCAAAAAACTAATGGGAGTTGGAGAGGGGAACAGTAAACAACAGGCTGAAATCCAGGCCGCCAAAGACGCACTTGAAAAATGGGAGGAGAAATTATAGAATTCACTACATGCTTAAAATCCGTCTGTCCCGCACAGGACGAAAACATTACGCCTCTTACCGTATAGTTGTAATTGACGCACGCCGCAAACGCGACGGGCGCTGTTTAGAGACCATCGGGCATTACAACCCTCAGATAAACCCGCCCCGCCTAGAATACAAAAAGGATCGTCTTGAATACTGGACAGGTAAGGGAGCACAGATGAGTGAGGGCGTAAGAAAAATCTTGGCAATATGACACCAATGGACGAATGCCTACTAATGATTCGAATAAATACTGATAATAAGAACTGAAGAACAATAGTATATTAATATCATAATCACGGTGCAGGAACTACTTGAATTTATCCTACAACACATCGTTAAACACCCCGACTCCATAGACATCCAAAAAGAGGAAAGTGAAGAGGGAAATGTGGTCACCTTTACGGCTAAAATTCACCCCGAGGACATCGCTCTGGTTATCGGCAAGGGAGGTAAAACAGTTAAATCCATCCGTAATCTTTTAAACGTGATCGCCCTTCAGGAGAAAAAACGCATCCTCCTTAATGTAAAAGAGGCCGAAGAGAAAGATTAGAAAGGATTTTCTTTCCCGGCGGGAACCTGCTGTCCTTCCCTGGATAAAGAAACCCCATAAAGATTTAGTTGAGAAACCTTATTCAAAACCTCCTCGTCAGCGGCAGTCAATTGGGGCAGGGGATCCTCCACCCGACCCAACTCACCTGGAACCTCACAATAAGGAGCAAGCGCCTGTGCTGTCATATGAAGTACTGCTCCATCCGTCTCCAACGATATCTGCTCAAGAGCCAAAACTCTTTTAGCCCGATCAAGATTTTTTAAAAAGGCAACCAAATGCGATCTGTCCGCGTCTGCTAACAACGGCACAACAACCGCATCCACCCCGGCAACCGAACCAGTACCCGCCACCGCGGCATTTAGACCACCCAAGTTCACCCCGGAGGCGACGGCAATTGACTCAAGTACGGACAGGGCCGTAACTTCATAAGGGAAAGACGGCAAAGCTTCTTCCAACTGTAAAATCATCTTGTCTAAATCTTCTTCATTTAACGATTGGAGAGCCTTCTCCTTGGGAATAAGCTTTTGTTCCAATAAAGCTCTCTCCTTCACCATATCAGCCCGCATAGAGACAATTTCCTTAACCCAAGGATAAACAATAAAGAAAATAACCACTACCATAGTGAAGACGCAAAAAAACAAAAGAAGTTTAGGAGACTGCTTAAATCTAAAGGTCCGCATAGAAATTTTCAATTGCCTGCGCTTCTATGACCAACCCAAAACAAGATAGTCTGCCCGCTTAAAACTCAAACGGGAATGTTCCGTTTTAAGGTCGGCATCAACAGCCCAAGCAGACATCAGAAATCAATTAACTTAACTATCCTTTCTTGTGATAATCAATTCAAAGGGCATTGAGCTTTTCTCCACCTTATATGACAAACTTTTGACCTCTACCTCACCTACTTTATCCCAAGACTTCAAATTATCAACAAACACCTCCAGTCTATCCAAGCTATCAGCCACTCCGGAAAATTCCCATTGACCATCAGGCAGGTCTGTTTCACTTAAGGCAACCATTTCCACACCAGACGGAATTTTGGTAAAAAAAACCTCCAAAAAAGAGGCAAAGTCTGTCTGCTTATCAAAGTAGCTCTTTAGATTATCAATTTTACTTCTAACAACAACCAGTTTAGCTTCCAGGCGACGGTTTTCTTCCTGATTAATTACCGCCTCTTTGGCAACAATCTCTTCCCGCAGTGAAAACCAACTCTCTTCCACCCGGTTGCGAGAAGAGAACACTAAAAGAACCAGTCCCGCGGTCACCGCCAAAACACCCGCCCCCAAAATGCTCGTCTTACGGAGCGCCAAGCGCTGACGCTCCGTTTCCTGAATATCCTGAGGTAAAAGATTAATTCCCTTGTCAAGCATATCCCAGAAGAAATCCAAAGCACAAAATACCTTATCGACCTAATTTCTACAGTCAACTCAAAACAAAAATCCTCTTTGCCATTTATTTTACTGTAAAGCTTCCCCGCCCTGAAAGCGGACGCAACACGGGAAAGTTTTGGTCATTTAAAAAAGGACATTCTATCTTAATCAGCACAATTATCTCTCAAACTTCTTGAGAGCCAAACCCACAGCCACCGCATATCGGGTTTGGTTTTCCAGAGAATGAATTTCGGTCTCAAATTGAGGCGGCACAGAAATACCAATCCAGGGATCGCCAATTTGCACCTCAATGCCCAAACTTTCTGCCAGATACACCACCACCCCAGGCAATTGAGATGTTCCCCCCGTAAGGACAACCCTTTTAACCGGCCGCATGGGCATCTTAGTCTGGTAAGAAATAACCGCCCTTTCGATTTCATTAACAATAATATCAAAAACCGGTTTAACCACTTTCAATATTTTCCCTTCCAACTTATCTTCCAAAAGACCATAGGCTCGTTTATATTCTTCGGCCTGACTCAGCTCAAATCCCAATTCCCGCTCAATGGCCCTGGCCAGAGCTACGCCGCCTGTCCCGATACTCCGCGTAAACTGAATTATGCCGCCGTCAACAATGCACAGATCAGTAGTCTTTGCTCCCAGAGAAATAATTAAAGTTGTCGGCCCTTCCTGCATACCCAAAGACAAAGCCCTTACCACCCCAATTATTTCCGACTCAAAAGCTATCGGTTCTAAACCCGCTCCTTCCATAATGTTTAGGTAGCGTTCAACCAAATCCAGGGGGGCTGCCACCAGAAATATCCTCATCTTTTTCCCGGGTGAATTTTCCCCCTGCGGCTTTTGACCTTCTTCCAAAACCATCCAACTAATTTTTACCTTATCTTTTGGTAAAGGGACAAATCGCTCCGACTCCCATTCAATGGCATTATTTAATTCCTGCCCGCTTAAAGGCGGAAATTCAATAACCCGACTAAAAATTTTAGACTCAGGGAAAGCAGTGACCACTTTG
>QNBI01000361.1 GCA_003641675.1 Spirochaetota bacterium
ATCGCATATCTATGGACACGCTTTTTCTTATCTGTGCCACTTTACTTTTTTTATTTCCCATTCTTTTTCTCCCTGTCCTTATATTTTTCTTTAAGCAGGATAAAATCATTTTCCCGCCTCTTAAAAGCCTCAACAATAACCGGGTCGAACTGGCTGCCTGCTCCGTTTAATATAATACCTCGGGCTTTCTCATGCGGGAATGCCTGTTTATAAACACGCCTTGATGTAAGAGCATCGTACACATCTGCAACGGTAGTTATCCGGGCGGAAAGAGGAATATTGTCACTTTTAAGTCCGAAAGGGTATCCGTTTCCATCCCAGCGCTCATGGTGATGGTATGCAATTAATGTAGCCATATCGAGAAACGACCTGTCAAGCGATGCTCGCTCCACTGCCGCTTTTAGGGCAGTACCGCCGATTAACGTGTGCGTCTTCATTATTTCAAATTCTTCCCGGGTAAGTTTTCCGGGCTTTAATAGTATATGGTCGGGAATGCCGACCTTGCCTATATCGTGAAGAGGAGTGGATTTAAATATGCTCTCTATATATTCATCGCTTATGTAGCCGTTACAGCACTGCATTTTCTTAAGCTCCTCGGCTAAAACACGGGCAAATCCGCGCATACGTTCAAGGTGCTCACCCGTTTCCGGGTCTCTAAACTCAGTTAATGTCGCAAGAGACACAATTGTCGCTTCCTGCGTTTTAATTAATTCGTTCATTAATTTGATGTTTTTTTCTTCTAGCTCTTTTTGATATTTCCGGTTTAAGTCATAAAGTTTTTTAATCGACAGCAGGGAATTCAGTCGCGCCTTTAGAAAATGGATATTGAACGGCTTTGTCAGAAAATCATCTGCGCCGAGTTCTAAAGCCTTAAGATGGTTCTCCTCGTCGCCTAATGCGGTAACAACGATTACAGGAATCATCTTTGTTTCAATATTGTATTTAACCTTTTTTAGTACTTGAAAACCGTCCATTACAGGCATATTGAGGTCAAGGATAATTAGATCGGGTTTTTCTTTCTCTAATATTTCAAGCGCCGTTTTCCCGTTTTCTGCATCCACAGTTTCAAAACCAAGGGTTCCCAGAAAGACTTTAAGAAGGTCCCTGTTCATAGCCTCATCATCGACAATTAGTATTTTCTGTATATTTCCCACTTCTGTCATTCTCATTGTCCTATAAGTACTATATTGTTGTCTTACATATTGCAATTAAAAAATGCTATACATGATAATATAGGTGTACAACTTAGCAAAAGTCAAATTCGGCAAATTCGGGTGGAAGGATATTTAGTGATGAATGCGAAGAAGCATGAAAAGGAGAATATCAATCAATGAACATCAGCCAATCCCATATATCTCTTCTGGAAAAGAGGTTGTAGCATCTATACTGTAGAGAGGATTTTTAAATCTAAATTTATGTTTCGGTGCAATGGCTTCTATTTTTCAACAGCATGTTATAAAAGATAATTTTAAATAGCTCATGAGTTCTGTGTTTATTTGCATACGCTAATGTCGATCTATGTATTGCTTTTTCAAGTTCTAATTTGGACATGTGCGAATTAATGAATATTTTGATTGTTTAATTTTAAAATATTAAAGTCGTTTAGTATTTCTCTCTTCCTCTCAAATTGGATATCATAATAGGCAGATAGTATCTATTCATGAACAGACCTGCAAAGCCGCTTAAAAGAACCATTATTTTTGTCTGCGGGGAATGTTTAAAGAAAAGTACGATAAGAATACTAAGCATGATTATTCCGAAGGGAGTCCAGAAAGACCGGTTCTTTTTTAGCAAAGTAAAGGTAAATGCAGGGATTACAGCAAAAGAAATGAGTAATTCATAGGGAATAAAAAAGAAAAAAACACCCATAATAGTACCGGCGGAACGCCCCCCTTTAAATCCGAAATATAGGGGAAAACCATGACCGAAAATGGCTCCTAATCCTATTAATCCGAGGGATACTGTATTTAATCCAAAGAAGTAATGTGCTGCAAGGAGAGGTAGGTACGCTTTTGCGGCATCAAGGACACCAGTGAGTATGCCCCAAAATGGGCCGACGTTTTTAAATGTATTGGCTGCTCCGGGATTTCTGTTGCCTAACTTACGAATGTCCTTATGCAGAACCAGCTTTGTTATAATAGGGGCAAACATAACAGAACCGAATAGATAACCTGTAACAAGGCACATTATATAGATAAATATTATATTCATTGCAGATTTATCCTCCTATATACAATAATCTGGACAATAATTATGCGAGGCTAATAAAGATCCCGTAGGACCCGGGTCCGTAATATACCGCTTCTACCAGTCTGGGTTCGCCTGTAATAAGCTTATCACAGGCTATGGAACTCCTTACCTTTTTCTTAAGATCAGAAACTGCCTCGGGATTATCGTTGAAACTTATAATATTTATAAGTTTAGCCCGGGAATATAATTTTTCTTTCATCTTTTCAAGAATAGTATCTATGATTAAAGTATTTACCTGTTTAAATGTTCTCCCCTTACCGACAGGGGTAATAACCCCTTCCGGGTCATCTCCGAAAAGCCCGACAAGCGGAATTATTTTTAAAACAGAACCTAAAAGCGCCTTTGCTTTGCCTATTCTACCACCTCTGAAAAGATAGTTGAGGTCTGCCATTACAAAAAGTGAAAAGGTATTTTCTACGATTGGCTTTGCTTTTCTGATTATTTTTTCAGGGTCAGAGGTTTCTTTTAATACATCCAGTATTCGAAGCAAGACCACACCTACTCCTCCCGAGACCTGCCGGGTATCTATATTGATTATGGGAATTGTATCCTTAAACATTTCTTTTATATTTTCTGCTAAGGCAAAGGTTGCCTGAGACATAGTACCGCTCATAACTATATGAATAATAAGATCGTACCTGTCTTTATTTTTTTCAATGATATCTATGACGTCGCCTTTTATTAAAGAAGTACTTTTAGCAACAATTTTGTCTTTCTTATACCTGTCGATAAGCCAAAAAGCAGTATAGGACTCTGTTTCTCTATGCTCCCTGCCGTTAATTAGGACAGGATAGTTTATAAATCGAATATCCGGATAATTAATCTGATCGAAACGTAAACCGAGATTATCACCTGAAATAACCAATACCTTTTTTTGCATGAACACCTCCTATTCAAAAGTAATATAGTAGTCACAGCCGTACTGGCCGCCATAATACTCTTCTACCGTTAGATCGGGAAAAAGTTTCTTAATTTCTATGCCGATGTTGTCTCCGTTTTTTACCGAAATTCCCCTGTAGAGGGTAACTAATTCACTCTCATCTTTAAGTTTCTTTATTCCATTAATAATAAGATTGTTGAGGTTTCTATTAGAATCAATGATAGTTCCATTATAAACTGCAAAAAAATCTC
>QNBI01000362.1 GCA_003641675.1 Spirochaetota bacterium
AAGATGCTTATAGCGGTTGTGGTATTTATACGAAACAAGGTCCGCACCGAATGCGACTTCAAAAACTCCGTCAAAACCTACCTCCCGTAATGCCCCGACTATCCTTCCCGTCTCTACATCCAGAAATGCAGCGGGAAAAGAAGGAGCAAGCATAGCATACTTTGGTACTTTATCTGTTTTCCGTAAAATACCAAGAACCTCATTAACAGATGAGCGTATGCGTTTTGCGCCCTGTGAGCAGGTTGCAACACAGTATCCGCATGAGACGCACAAATTTTCAATTACGTTAGCCTTTCCGTCATGAACCTCAATAGCCTTTGTAGGACATGACCTTACGCAGGAATAACATTTCTTGCACTCATCGCCTTCGGTATAAACCGACACCATATCTATAATTCCTCTTTTAATTATTACCTGTCTTCGCCGAAACCCGCTATCTCTGTATGTACGATGTATGCAGAAGCTTATGTGCCTTTTCGGACCCCGGTTTTCCAAGATAACCGCTGTAAATTGCATTAATAGAAGGACTCTTATACGAAAGTCTTACATTCCTCTGTTTCTCTACTTTGTAAACAGCTCCTATTCTCTCTTCTATCCGTTCCGGATCATATCCAAAAATCTGGCCTCCTCCTCCCACGCATCCTCCCGGACATGCCATTATCTCAACGAAGTGATAGTGTTTTTCTCCGGATTTCACCATCTCCACAATTTTCCTGGCATTGGAAAGCCTGTTGGCAACGGCAAGGTTGAGCTTAAGCCCGCCTATTTCCAAAGTTGCCTCTTTTATTCCGTCGTATCCACGAAGTTCTGTAAACTCAATTTCTAATAAATCCCTCCCTGTTACCAGGTTGTAGGCTGTCCTGAGCGCAGACTCTGCAACCCCTCCCGATGCCGCAAAAATATCTCCCGATCCTGAAGTTAAGCCAAGGCTCGGATCAAATTCTTCCTCTCCGGTTTCTTTAAAATTAATACCAAAGATATTTATAAGTTTTGCAAATTCCCGTGTTGTAAGCACGGCATCTACAGCGCGGGTCCCTTTTAGTGCATGTTCCGGCCTTTCCGCCTCAAATTTTTTAGCTGTACAGGGCATAACCGATACAACGTAGATATCTTCGGGATCTATGCCTTTGCTATCTGCAAAATAGGTTTTAACAAGAGAACCCATCATCTGTTGAGGAGATTTACAGGAAGATATATTCGGAAGGATATCGTGAAAATTATGTTCTGCATATTTCACCCATGCAGGGCAGCATGATGTGAACAGAGGGAAGGGGCCCCCGTTTTTGACCCTCTCTACAAACTCATGTCCCTCTTCCATAATAGTTAAATCTGCAGAAAAGTCCGTATCGAATACACTTTTAAACCCTATCTTTCTTAAAACAGCAGCAACTTTTCCAGTTACATTTTCACCAGGTTTTAATCCGTAAAATTCACCAAGCGAAACCCGTATTGCAGGGGCTACCTGTGCAATCATATACTTCTTCCCTTCCTGCAGTACCGATATAACCTTTTCCAAAGCCGAAACCTCATGCAGAGCCCCTGTAGGGCAGGCTATGACACATTGGCCGCAATTTACACACATAGTTTCATTTAGGTCCATCCCAAAAGGAGGAAGAACCATTGTATTAAAACCGCGGTTTGTAAAATCAATTGCAGAGACATCCTGGATCTCTTCACACACCCTCACACACCTTCCGCAGAGAATACATTTATCCGGTTCGCGTACAATCGAAGGAGATGAAAAATCCTTATAGTGGTGTCTTGTTTCGCCCTGGAATGGTACTTTAGTTATACTATAATCCGATGCTAGCTTCTGGAGTTCGCATGCCCTGTTGCTCGAACAGGTAAGGCAGTCAAAGGGGTGACTCGCCAGCAAAAGTTCAATAATTGTCCTCCTGGCATTGCTAACCCTGGGTGAGTTTGTAATTACCGTCATTCCTTCTTCCGCAGGATATGCGCAAGAAGGAATTAGACCTTTTTTACCCTCTACCTCTACAACACACATTCTGCATGCTCCGCTTGGAAACATATCTTTAAGGTAGCAGAGTGTAGGAACATTTTCTCCTGCCTTCTGCGCTGCATCTAATATGCTCGAGCCCTTCTTCACCTTAATCTCTTTTCCATTAATAATTACATTCACCATATTATTCTCCTCCTTAACTTACAGTAACCGCACCGAATTTACATACTTCATAACACGTTCCACAGTGGATACAGGCATCCTGAACAATGTAATGGGCCTTTCCAGGTTCACCTACAATGGCATCCGAAGGACAGTTCTTTGCACAGAGTGTACATCCCCTGCAAAGTCCATTATTTATATTGTATGTAAGAAGCCCTTTACATTGGTGTGCAGGACACCTTCTATCATAGATATGAGCCTCGTATTCATCCTTAAAAAATCTAAGTGTTGACAATACCGGGTTCGGGGCAGTCTGCCCCAGCCCACACAGTGAAGTATCCTTTATTACCTCCGCAAGGTTTCTCATATTTGTTATCATATCAAACCGTGTCAGGTTTTCTTTTTCATTTTTCATAGCGGAATAAGGAGAAACAATATCATCCAATATTTCATAGAGCCTTTTGGTCCCCTCCCGGCAGGGAATACACTTGCCGCAGGATTCTTTCGTTATAAATGAGAGAAAAAAATGGGCAACATCCACCATACAGGTATTTTCATCCATAACAACAAGACCCCCGGAACCCATCATGGCACCTATCTCTTTAAGCGATTCATAGTCTATTTTTATATCCAGGTGCTGAGCAGGGATACATCCTCCCGAAGGTCCTCCGATCTGCACAGCCTTAAAAGTCTTATCATCCTGAATGCCGCCTCCAATATCGTATATAATCTCACGCAGAGTTATGCCCATCGGAACTTCTACAAGTCCTGTATTTTTAATTTTTCCTGTTAAGGCGAATACCTTTGTTCCTCTTGAGGTCTCTGTTCCGAGAGAAGAAAAATAATCCGCGCCTTCTCTCATAATCGCTGAGACATTTGCAAGTGTTTCAACATTATTTATTACAGTCGGAAATCCAAATAGTCCGGAAACAGCAGGATATGGCGGTCTCGGCCTGGGCATACCCCTCTTCCCTTCTATGGAACCAATTAATGCCGTTTCTTCACCGCATACAAACGCTCCTGCCCCTTTTTTTATTCTTAAATTAAACTTAAATCCGGATGAATTCAGTTTCCTCCCAAGAATTCCTTCGGTAATAAGCGTATCTATAGCCCTTTCAAGACGTCTAATTGCAAGAGGATATTCCGCCCTACAGTATATTATTCCTTCGGATGCTCCGATTGCATAGCCCGCTATGATCATTCCCTCAATAACGG
>QNBI01000363.1 GCA_003641675.1 Spirochaetota bacterium
CAGATATAGAACTTAAGGATATAGATGGTATAGCCGTTACGTATAGACCGGGACTTATAGGCTCCCTATTGGTGGGAGTGTCATTTACAAAGGGATTAGCCTACTCTTTGGGTAAGCCTTTAGCTGGTGTGGATCACATTATTGCTCATCTGTATGCACCTCATCTGGAAAACGATATAGAATATCCATATCTGGGATTAATTATTTCCGGGGGGCATACTATAATCGCAAAGGTTGAAAAATTTAACAGTTTTACTGTTCTTGGTACTACAATAGATGATGCATGCGGTGAAGCATTTGATAAAGTTGCAAAGTACTACAAACTTGGTTATCCGGGCGGTGTGGCGATTGATAAATTAGCCAAAAAAGGCGATCAGGAGGCGTTCCGTTTCCCAAAACCTTCACTGCATAAGGGCAGACATACCTACGATGTATCCTATTCAGGGCTTAAAACTGCGGTTATTAATCAGCTTGATCAATTCTGGAATGGTGTTTCTGAAAAGAGTGCAGAGAATATAGCAGCTTCTTTTCAGAAAACAGCTATAGATATTGTTGCAGAGAGAGTACTCCGTGCAGCCCGAGATATGCAGTTAAAACGTATTGTAGTGGGAGGCGGCGTAGCTGCAAACAGTTATCTGCGAAGAGTTTTAAATGGTTTTAAAGATTATGAAGTTATATTTCCCTCTTTGCTTTACTGTACGGATAACGGTGCTATGGTGGCCGGGATAGGGTATCATTACTTTAAAGCCGGAATTACATCTCCGCTGAGCTTAAACGCTGAAGCACGGGTACCTCAATTTAGAAATTTATACCCTTGACTCTAAAATGAAGTTAATGTATATTACTTTCAACGACGCAGGGTAGAGCAGTTGGCAGCTCGTCGGGCTCATAACCCGGAGGTCGCAGGTTCAAGTCCTGCCCCTGCTATATTTTTAGGCTGTTAAAAGCTGATCTCTGTTAAACAATGTCAGAGCTCAGCTTTTTTCTTTTTATTTGTTCCGTTTATTTGAAATTTAAAGAGTTTTTCTCCGTACAGCATTATTGCTAAACCTAAGAGGATAAGAGGCATAGCTGCAAACAGATGTAGAACAAGCAAAGTTTCCTTTTTCATTTATTTATGCCGGTAGATAGTATAATTTTTGGATTAATCGTGCAAACTTCTTATATTTATTCATTGGGGTACTGTTTGTAAACAGGCAACAAAATAGATATGAATATTCTTGACTTAGATTTTTAGTTGGTCTAATCTGTAATAAATTATACTTTACGGAGGTGTTAAATGTCTAAAAGAATTTTTGGTGTTTTAATGGCTTTCCTTCTAATTGCAGGAATGGCAGCATTTGCTACAGGGCAGAAGGAAAATAAATTGGGAACAGAAGAAAACCCGATTGTATGGTCTTTCGTTCCTTCCGGGAATATGCAGAGAGTTTCTTCGGGCGCACAGGAAGTTGCCGACCTGCTTCATGCGAAAACCGGTCTCTATTTTAAAACAAATGTTGCAACGGAATACGCAGGAGTAATTGAAGCCATGAAGAGCAATCCTCCTACAGCCCATATGGCATCACTTGCAACTTTTTCCTATGTAATGGCCCATGAAATGGGAGTTGCAAATGCAGTTTTAGTTGCAATACGCTTTGGTACCCCGACGTACAACGGTCAGATTATTACACAGGCAAATTCAGGAATAAAGACAGTTAAAGATTTAAAGGGTAAAACCTTTGCACGTCCTGACCCTCTTTCGGCAAGCGGCTGGATAATTCCTATGCTCATAATGAAAGCCGCAGGACTTAATCCGGAAAAAGATCTTGCAAGAATTGTCGATGCGGGAAGCCACGATGCTGTAGTGTCCGCTGTTTATAATAACCAGGCAGATGCAGGAGCAACGTATGTGGATGCCAGAACAAGAATAGAAAAGGATCATCCCGATGTTATGAAAAAACTTATTGTTATCAAGGTAACACCTTCAATTCCGAACGACGGAGTCCAGTTTATTCCTTCTTTCCCAGAGGATTTAAAGGAAAAAATAGTAAATGCATTACTGGAAATTGCCAAGGATGAAAAGGGTAAAAAGGCTCTAAAAACTGCATATCAGTGGAACGGGTTAAAGAAAATAGATGATAGTTTCTACGATCCATTTCGCCAGCTTCTACAGGCATCCGGTATGTCGATAAAAGAGCTACAGGAAAAATAGATGATATTAACCCGGGCTGGAAATAAAACCTTGCCCGGGTATTTTTATGCTTAATCAAAATTAATTACAGGAAAAAAGGGCAAGTAGTAATCTTTGAAATTAAAGTAAAGGAATAGATAGCCTTATGCTTAATATTAGAAATCTGGTTAAAATATATGATGACGGGACAGAGGCGTTAAAGGGCGTTAGTTTTGATGTTGAGGACGGAGAATTTCTTATTATTATCGGACTAAGCGGCTCCGGGAAATCCACACTCCTCCGCTGCATAAACAGGCTTATAGAACCGACTTCCGGTGAAATCATCTGGAACGGTGAGGATATTGTACAGGCAGACACCTCGCACCTGCGGGAGATACGGCGTCAAATCGGTATGGTGTTTCAGCATTTTAATCTGGTAAAAAGATCCACTGTTTTAAAGAATGTGCTGGCAGGACGTCTTGGATATATCAACCCTGCCTTAAGCGTATTTAATAAATTTCCACAGGCGGATATTGAAATGGCATATGAAGCCTTAAAACGCGCAGGAATAGAGGATCAGGCTCATAAAAGGGCAGATGAATTAAGCGGGGGCCAGCAGCAGCGGGTAGGGATTGCCCGTGCTTTAATGCAGAATCCGAAAATGATACTTGCAGATGAGCCGGTAGCAAGCCTTGACCCGGTGCTTGCACATTCTATACTGGGTTATCTTGAAAAGGTGAATAAAGAGGAAAAGATGACTGTTCTCTGCAGTCTTCACTATCTTGATCTTGTCCAGCGGTACGCAACCAAGGTGATAGGGCTCCGAAATGGTAGAATTGTGTACAGGGGTACAGGTGAGGATATACGCAAAATGACAGATGCGGAATTTAAACAAATATACGGGGAAGAAGCGGAAAGAGTAAGTGTCGGTCCGAATTCTGCTAAAAACATGGAGAAGTAAACTATGGCGAAAGAAACAGCATCCAGAGAAAAATCAGACAAAAAAATGCGAAAACTTCACGGAATACAACATCCGGAAACACAGCCTAAAATTCCCGGGGCGGTATCAGGACTTCTTTCTCTGTTTGTTCCCGGTTTCGGGCAGATTGTAGTAGGTGAGATAGGCAGAGGCATCGTACTTTTGGGCTCTATAGCCTCGATAATACTTATGTTTATATGGAGGATA
>QNBI01000364.1 GCA_003641675.1 Spirochaetota bacterium
ATCTCTTCATGTAAGTATGCAGGCAGGTGTATGTTTTTACGGAATTTGTTTACATCGTTGATATGTCTGTTTAATTCTTCAAAATGGTAAATAAAATTATTATCATCTAATGCATCGATTTCACTTCCGTACAGAACTGCCAGTTCATCAAGAGTCGATCGAATAAATATACCTGCGTTTTTCGGAAATTTATCGGGTTCAATTAGAGGAAACAGAGCCGTGCTTATAGATTCCGGGGCCTTTAGAATGTCAGAGTATATTAATTGCCTTAAATGCTCTGTCTTTCTGGCTTCACCGATAATTGATTTCACTATACCGGAAACTGCTCTGAAAATCAGGAATAATACAGAAAAGGACAACGGTAGAATCACTAATAAAAACAGCACTATACCCGTATAATGTGCATGACTGTAAGGTTGCAAAAAACTAAAAGGATAAAAAGCAAGGGCAAAGTACAATCCGTAAAACATGTTAAAAAGAGCAAGATAGATTAGAATTGTTCTGCTTTGCTCTCTGCTTTGATCGGCATTGTGGTTTTCTTTTTTACCGGTATCCGCTTTGCAGGGTTGTTCGGGTGCTTTGCTTAAGGCATAGTGCTCCAGTAGAATTGGAAATTGAAAAACCAGAGTTCCTGCCCTGGTAACGAGGGGTATGCCGCTGTATTTAATAAGGAGGATGTTAATTAGCTTATTAGCTCTTTCCAATGTAGTCCCTGTAAAGGAGATCAGTTCTGGCAGGGAGATTACGCCTTTCTTCGAAAGAATAAATTTAACAATTCTTTTTTTGTTATTATTTTTATTAACCGGCTTTTTTACAGTTGCAGCATGTATTAGGAGCCTTATAACTCCTGCCATGCCTTCCAGCAAATTTATTCTCGCCTCTCTCGCTTTTTTATAATTATGACTGTCAACGGGAATAAGAAAAGATACAACAATGATAAAGCCGGAGGAGATTATAAAATAAAAGGATAGAACTGAATAAAAAAAAATCTTGGATATGGATATTAAACAATTTAAGATATTTTGGGGTGTTGCTTCCAAAAGGCCTGGCTTAGGACTCGGTGCATAATTATGGGCGTATTCCCTGCTGTTTTGCGGATAGTATAAAATATTGCCGGATTCAGTTACTTTAAGCTGAATATCATTCAGTTTGGATAGTGTATTGATATTTTCCAGGACTTCTGTATATGAAAGGCCTGTCTCTGCTATAATATCTGCAACTGACATACCTTTAGAATTTCTGTTCAGCACGTTTAGTATGAGTCTTCGCACTTTATTCATTTTATAGTCTTGCCTTAATTATAGTTTATGGCCATATAGAAGTATTTTCAAGCAAGTTTTTTTAGCGTTTTTATTCTGCAGCAATTATATAATGCTGTTAAGGATGACCTGGAAATAACTTCTCCGCAGTGGTTTTAAATTCTTACAGTGCAGTATATAATAGAGCGGACTTGACAGTGAGACATCAATTTGTTAACTTTAGCAATCATTATATTAACAATAGTTTGGAGGATTAAATAATTGCCTAATAAAATTTCAGCAGCAAAGAGACAAAGGCAGAATGAAAAACGGCGTCTCAGAAACAGAACGATTAGGAGCAGAATACGCGGAAGTGCCAGAAAATTAATCGAATTGGTAAATGAAAAGAAGAAAGATGAAGCCGAACTGCAGTATAAAGAACTTACAAGTCTAATTGACAGAGCAGTATCCAAAGGTGTATATCATAAAAACACTGCTGCCAGAAAAAAATCGAGAATGTACAGGCTGCTTAAGAAAATAGAATAATTTCTTAAATGCAATTCTATTACTGCTCTGATATGCAACCTGGTTAAAAGGAGGTACTGTGCCAGTCAATAAACTTACAAAAGCAGAGATTATAGAAAATATTTATCCTCATGTTAAGGTGAGCAAAAAAAATATCCACAGAATTATTGACCTTTTTTTTCAGGAACTAAAAGAGGGGCTTGTTAGGGATCAGGTAATTGAATTACGGGGTTTCGGTACTTTTGAAATAAAAACAAGAAAGGGAAGAAAAGCCCGTAATCCGAAAACAGGTGAGGCTGTAACAGTTAGAGACCATGGAGTTGCAACCTTTCGGCCGGGAAGAGAACTTAAAAATAAGGTGTGGACCACGAGGCAATAGGATGGGGAAAAAAGCCTATCCTGTTTTAAATACAAAAAATAAAAAGCACAGCTTTACTTTAAAAATTATTAAGGAACTGCTCCTTTTAACTCTGGGGGCTGTTCTTTTTTCGCTATCCTTTCCAAGTTATATATCTAAGTGGGGATTTTTCCCCCTGGCATTTTTTGCATTAATACCTGTTTTCATCGTAATACACAAGAGCAGATGGACGAGTATTTTTTTATACGGTATATTTTTCGGGTTTGTAAGTTATGCCCTTTTCAATTTCTGGCTGGCTAAATTTCACCCGCTTACGCTTCTGATAGTACCGCCGATATATTCATTCTATTTTCTTCTGGTATTTCCCATGCTTAAGGCTGCAGATTCTGCTTTCCCGAAGAACGGCTATATTTTACAGTCGTTAATATGGGTTGCCTATGAATACCTAAGAACGAAAGGTTTCCTGGGGTACTCATACGGCAATATGGGCTATTCGCAGTACCTTTTTACTCCCCTTATCCAGATAGCCGATTTAACAGGAGTTTGGGGAATATCGCTTTTAGTTGTTTTCCCTTCGGCTTATCTGGGCCATGTGCTACAAGAGGGTTTTAAAGAGGGGCTTAAGAAAAGGATAAAAGAAAATGCGATACCCGGGTTTATGTTTGCAGTTATTTTCATAGGGGTTCTGGTTTACGGGTTTATTGACAGAGCGGACTACTCCGGGTCGCATTACTGGAAGACGGCACTCATACAGCAGAATGTTGACCCGTGGAAAGGCGGCACAAAACCTTATGAAACCTCTTTGAATATACTTCTGCGCCTAAGCAGGGAAGCCGTACTTAAGAATCCCGATATAGTGATATGGTCGGAAACTTCGTTTGTGCCTGGTATAGACTGGCATACCCGGTATAGAACGGATATCGATAAATATTTGCTTGTTAAACGGTTAGTTGATTTTCTTAAAAAACAGAAACAGCCTTTTGTTATCGGGAACGATGATGGTCAGTTGGAAAAGAATGAAAACGGTAAAGAGGTGCGGGTGGATTATAATGCTACTGTCCTGTACGAAAAAGGAAAAATAGTAGAAACCTATAGAAAGCTTCATTTGGTTCCTTTTACCGAGTATTTTCCCTTTAAAAAGACTCTTCCAAGAATTTATGACTGGCTTGTAAATGCAGACACGCATTTTTGGAAAAAAGGGAAAAAATA
>QNBI01000365.1 GCA_003641675.1 Spirochaetota bacterium
TTTATATTATTCATTAATCATTTCCTATTATTAATTTTTATTTTGATTTATAGTGTCATATTAATCATATTTTCCTTTCCTTTATATATGATTTGCCTTTTCCTGCCATAATCTTTATAGAGCCAGATACAAATCTATTTAAGACGGCACCTCTGTTCAATAATTTCAACATTTTAAAGTGCGACAGACTCTTATCTCGATGGCAGGCTTCATCGAGTGCCCGGACACTCTACGATACAAATATTATCTCTTATCTTCCTCAATAGTTTCCAATCCCCATAACCTGGCAAGATTAAGCAGCTCCTTTCTATAATCTCCATAAAAGGTTACACGATGCCATTTTAACTTTTCAAAATTATATTTCTCCAATATATTTTCCACATTTGCTTCAACTGCAAGCTTCGTTCTGCATGCCTTGTCTTCCTCTATATTGGCTACAGTCTTACCCTGATGAACAGCCAACATTTTCTCCTTAGTACTTATTTTAGCTGTAGTTACTGTTTCTCCAAGCGGCAATAGAGATTGAATACTGGCTCCTTTTCTGTCTTCACTGTGTGAGCGGATTATATAGGGATTAGCCAACCCAGTAGGGCCGTACACCATGTTGGTAGCTACACAGTGAGCATAGATTATTTGATTGGAGCCAATATCTATTACAGGATCGGATACATAGCCAGGCCGACCTGTTAAATATCTCAGTACTAGTTGTGTTACTGTGGAATCAAGATCGGCTTCACATACACCAGTTAAACCCTCGTTGTTCAATTGAAAAAAAGAGAGACAGGGGTAGGCAAAGAGCTGGCCCGAATAGTAAAGTCCCAGACAGTCTACTGTAACTGCATCCGCATTTTTCTCTTCCATAGCTTTTTTTAGAGCCAAATACATCCTTGCAGATTTGAAGATCTCTTCTTCTGTAGGTTCCACAACCCTAAAGGCTTCATCTGTCCATTTTTTTTCCCATCTTTTTGCTTCCCCATTGTCAGTGTTTTGATAGTATGTATTCAACTCTTCCGAGGTCATCCTTAGTATCTCTGTACCGAATGTCTCTTTTATGGAATCCGATACTTTTTTATCTAATTCTTTATTTTTGATAACAAGGATTCTGGAGTGTATCATGCTGTTCATAACGGAGAATAATCTAACTGCGTCCAATATGTCCTGAAAATTTGAAGAAGCAATACCCACTACCGGGAGGCTTTTCTTTCTTGCAAAATCATAGAATTTTAAGAAGTGACCTGAGCCCCCGAATAGGTCATCCGCGAGAATAGTGGGAACTCCTGTATCTAATATTTCCTTTACGAGGTCCGAGTATCTCAAAGTTAGAATATACACGAGGTATCCATTTACTTCTTCTTTAAATGCTTCCTTGACATTATCAATGGAATTTATAATAACCTGTGAGAATTCTATCTCAGGCAGATTCCGCGCCA
The DNA here is from genome assembly GCA_003641675.1 of Spirochaetota bacterium. Taxonomy (GTDB): domain Bacteria; phylum Spirochaetota; class Spirochaetia; order SZUA-6; family SZUA-6; genus SZUA-6. Next base: position 1,431 of record QNBI01000365.1, read on the forward strand.
ACAATTCCATTATCTCGCCAGCTCTTTTTCGGTAATCGTAGTCTATATAAGGCCAGGTTGGAGTATTACGTTCCATGCCCGTAAAAAATACCTTAACCTTTGTCTTTTTCATAATTTTCCTCCTATTTTTCAAAAATATTATAATTATAAACTTTTTTAGGAAGTATTAGACCTTTTTACTCTGTTTCCTTGTTTGACTATTCCTAATATAAGGAATAGTCTGCGGACCTTCAGGAAGTATGCAGATGCTCATACTATTTCCATACTTTTCTCTTAATTTATTAACTGTATCTTCTATACTTTTACATGGCTTAAGCATGGCATCTCTAATCTGATTCTCACTTAAGCCTGTACTATACACATAAACTTCAGCCTGTTGACATATTAAGGCCTGTATCTGCGCCTGCCACATATCCGCTTCATAGAAGCCAGGTGAACGGATTTTGTTTAGAAGTTCATCAGGGTTGCTAACGCTCCGCAGCAGTTTTCCATAAGAGCCATGTTCAGGAATACCATCCCAGCACTCACCGGCAATAATAATACTTCCGCCGGGCTTTACAACCTGAAAAGCGGCACTCATTCCTTTTACACACTGATATAGATTTAAGTCTAATGGATAACCCGAATTGCTCGTAATAACTACATCAAAACTATGCTCCACAGGAATCATAACATTATCACGTACAAATCTGCAGCCCTTTTCATATGCCTTATCTATATCACCGGCAAATACTCCGGTAATCTCTTTTTTCCTGTTCAGTGTTACATTCAATAGAAAAACAGGTTCTGTCATTAAAGCCGCTTCTCTAATGTCTTCCCATATGGGATTTCCTCCGGTTATACCCCAGGTTGCCATGGGATGGTCAATATTCATTGCACTATGATTATGTATTACTGTTTCTATAAAGGCTAAACCGGGCATAACAGCCTTCCCGCCACCAGAGAAACCGGCAAAAAAATGAGGTTCAATAAGCCCGGTAAGTATTTTCTGTTCACAATTAAGAAATTCTTTGTTAAGTTGTATTTCATTCCCATTCTTTGTCCTGCCTATAAGAATATGGGTGTTTCTATCATGTGCATCATTTTGTATAATTCTATATTTTCGAACAATATCATTTCCAAGCATACCTTCTAACTCTGCTCTCGTATTTATCCTGTGTGTTCCTGTAGCATTAAATAGTGTTATATGATTTTCCGGTACTCCGATTTTCTCTAATTCATTTAGAACTACCGGAAGAATAATGTTGTTGGGGGTAGGTCGTGTAATATCAGAAAAGACAACTGCAACTCTTTTTGATAGATTAATTTGCTGTACAAGCGGCTTTTTATTTATCGGCTTATGAAGTGCCTGTCTAATAGCCTTTATTGGGTCAGACAGTTTTTCTATATAATTCGGTTCAACTAAAGTAATTTCAAGATCTTCGGGCAGATTAAACCTTAAACCTTTTTTGCCATAATCAAGATTAATAGTTATAATATATACCCCTTAATGAATGTTAAACATTCCTATAAATCGAATAGTAAGTAGATTGAGTTTTCATGTCAATACTATGTACAGGACTACTTAACGTGCTTCCCATAGAACGTGAAAAGGGCTATATTGGGTTAGTTAAAAAGGAACTTTAAAATGTTTGTTGATATTTCCATGCCTATAGAGGAAGGTTCTGTATTTCGACCAGGGTGTGCTCCGGTGGATATCTCTGTACACACCTTTAGTAATGAAACCGAGGGGACCTATGAAGCAGCTGTTCTTACAATGCCTCTGCATACGGCAACTCATATAGATTTTGTTTTTCCCGGAAAGGAATTTCCGATGGAAAGGATGATAGGACCATGCAGGGTTTTTGATGTCACTAAAGCAGGAGGCGGCACCTTCGGCTTAAAAGATTTGGGAAAAAA
>QNBI01000366.1 GCA_003641675.1 Spirochaetota bacterium
ACATGTGAGTTCCTCCGTTAAATACTGCAGTAATACCCGGGTCCGTGCCAACCAATTTGACATTAAGATGAGCATAATTTGCAGAAATAAAAAACTGATCGTATGTCTTTCTGCCTGCAAAAGCACAGAAGGAGGCGGCAAAAGGAATTTTGCCCATGGAGGATAATCCTGCTGCAATTCCGGCCATATCCGCCTCTGCAACTCCGACATCTATGGTTCTTTCCGGAAAACGCTTCTTAAAGTCCATAGTACCGTTAGATCTCATTAAATCCGCATCCAGGACAACAATACGGTCATCTTTTTCACCTATTTCCATGAGTGTTTCACCATAGATATCCCGCATGTCTTTTAGAGCTTTTAAAGCCATTCTATTCCTCCCCTTCCAGAAGCTTAATCGCCTTCTGCGCAGTCTCATAATCAAATACCATATTATGATTTGTAATAATCCCTTCGGCAAAGTAGGCGCCTTTCCCCTTAATTGTATCAAGCACTATCATGGAAGGACGGCATTTTTCCTCCTTTGCCTTTCTTATTGCCGCATCAATAGTGTTAAGATCATGCCCGTTAATCCTTTGAACATGCCATCCGAAACTTAGCCATTTGGAGGTTATATCCTCTAAATCCATAATGTCATAGGTATAACCGTCTAGCTGAAGCTTATTATAATCGGTAAAGGCAATAATATTTGCAAGTTTAAAGTGGCCCGCTGCCATAGCAGACTCCCATATCTGCCCCTCGTTGCTCTCTCCGTCTCCTATAATCACATAAATAAAACTGTCAACACCATCCATTCTATTGGCAAGCGCCTTCCCTATGGCCGCAGATATCCCCTGGCCGAGAGCCCCGGTAGTCATATCAATGCCCGGTGTGAGATTCATATCACAATGACTCGGAAGTTTTGTTCCTCCCTTATTCAGAGTATGAAGCCACTCTTTGGGAAAATACCCTTTATCTGCAAGTATGCTGTACAGGGCAGGGCCTGCATGGCCTTTGGAAAGAACAAGCTGATCCCGATTCCGTTTCTTTGGATTTTTCGGGTCTATTCTCATGTGCTTATAGTAAAGAAGAGTCAGCACTTCTATAATAGATAGTGCCCCTCCGATATGCCCTACCCCGAGATACCCTATTTCATCTATTGTAAGTTCGCGTATTTCTTTTGCTTTAGCTTTAAGCTCTTTTAATTCCTCCGGACTCATATTTCCTCCACATTTAATACAAATTACTAATTGATATTTCTGCACCTGGATATTTTGGCCTACAAAACCACCTTATCCAAAATTGTTCTCGCCAAATTACCCCTCCCCAATACCTTTCCCAATTATACCTGTCCAAAATTGTTCTCGCCAAATACCCTTAACACAATATCCATTAGTTACTTTCTGTAAATAACATAATGCAAAATAACAGAAAAGCTTAAACAAGTAAAGACTTAAAATGTAATTTTTGCTATGTTTATTAAAGTAATTTGAACATTTTATTAAAGATGCTATACATTTATATGAACATCTGTTATATTGGTAAAAATTAATAATTAGTTTCGGAAAGTAAGTATATGGAAAGACAGCCCTTACGCGGAAATGACATAAGAGAATATAATGAAAAACTCGTTCTTAATCTAATTCATAAAAATGAAGGGATTTCGCAATCACAGATTGCAAAAATAACAGGCTTAAAAGCCCCGACAGTTCTTAGAATATTCTCTAAATTGGAAGAACAGGGATATATAAGACAATGCGCTGCAGACAAAGAAAAGATAAACAAAAAAGGACGTAAACCTGTATTTTTCTGTGTAAGTCCCGGAATATTTAATGCCATCGGCATTGACTTCTGGTCCAAATATGCATCTGTCGTTGCTGTAGATTTCTGCGGAAATGTTCTATTTAAAAAGGTCTATCACCTTAAGGATGGCATTAAAGCATCCGAAACCACATTAATTCTAAAAAAATTGGTTATAGAAGCTATTGAAAAATCCCATATAAAAAAAGACAGGCTTTTAGGCATAGGTATAGGCGCTCCGGGGAGGGTTAATATTAAAGATGGTAGTATTATCTCCTATGCAAGGATTAAGGGGATGGCAAATTTCCCTTTAAAAAAAGAACTCGAAAAATCCATAGGAGTTCCAGTTTTTGTACATAATAACAGTTCTGTCATAGCTCTTAGTGAGTACCGTTACGGCATTGCAAAAAATATAGATTCTTTACTTTTAATCCTAATACGCTCCGGAGTAGGAGGAGCCCTTATTGACCAGGGCAAAATTTTTACAAGCCGAAACAGCACAGCTCTGGAAATAGGACATATGTCTATTGATATAAATGGGAAAAAATGCACCTGCGGAAGGAAAGGCTGCCTCGAAGCATACATTTCAGAAGATTCTATTATCTCCGAACTGCAGAAGATTACAGCTTTTACATCTCTTGATGAAATAACAGATAAAATGGTAACTCCCGATTTTAAAAAAGTTATAGAAAAACAGTCCTATTATCTATTTGAAGGGATTAAAAATCTGTATCAAATATTTGCACCCCAGGGTATTCTTATTATTACAAGATCTATGCCTGTTTCCACGCTTTTAGGAAATTTCATCAATAAACGTTTAAAGGATGATCAACTCTCAAAAGATAATAATCTTGTAATTTTGTCCGATAAATACGATCCCGTCCTGGCCGGCTCAGGAGCGACGGACTTAGTCTTTGATAATTTTTTCGCATAAATATTTGCATAAAAATAAATACTCCTCAATGTGGCAAAATAATTCCGGCTTAAAAATATAAGAAATATTTCCATTTACTGTTGACAGACTTATATATATTCTTTATACTTACTTTTAGTAAGAAATTAATTAATAAAGGAGAGGAAAATGAGAAAAAAGACACTCTATATTGCACTTATGACAATAAGTGTAATTCTTATGCTTCTTGCGCCCTCTATGCTTTTCGCAGGAGGACAGAAGGAACAGGGAGAAATAGTACTTAAATGGCCTTGTATATGGGTCGCAAAGGACAGTAAAGCACCTACTGTTGCAGCTCTTGTGGATGAGTTCAACAAGGCTAATGAAGGTAAAATTAAAGTTGTCATTGAACCTAATCCTGACTATGACGGGTACAGAAATAAAATAAATACAGCTATCGCTTCAAACCAGGTCCCGGATCTGTTTATCTTTAACCCCGATCCTACAACATTTGCCTACTATGGAGGCGACCTCCTAATGGATTTTACCGATGACTTAAAAGGTGAATGGGGTAAAGATTTTGTTGCCGGAAGTATTGAAGGCGCCACAAGAAACGGAAAAACAAAATCCATACCTTATGAAATAGCTATAACGCCT
>QNBI01000367.1 GCA_003641675.1 Spirochaetota bacterium
TCAAAAATTAAATATAAAACAGGGGCAAAAAAGGACGGCACAATTGTGGCGAGAGAGGTTAAGGTTCTTCTGGACGGCGGAGCCTATGCCTCGGAGAGTCCCTTTGTCGCAGTAAAGGCGTTGGTTCATGCGGCAGGTCCGTATAAAATACCGAATATTTTTGTTGAGTCAACAGCGGTATATACAAATAAAACTTACGCAGGGGCTTTCCGCGGTTTTGGAGTTCCGCAGGTAACCTTTGCTTCGGAATGCCAGATGGATGAACTCGCTGAAAAACTGTCGATGGACCCGCTTATACTCAGAAAGAAAAATGCCCTTAGAGCAGGCGACGGTACTGCTACGAGTCAGGTCTATGACAGGTCGGTAGGGCTTGTTAAGACTATAGAGAAGATAGAAGAGGAAAGAAAGGCTCACAGAGGTTCGGATAACGGCTCTAAGGACGAAGAAGGCAGGTATATATACGGCACAGGTTATTCCTGTATGCTCCAGGGTATTTCCAATGGAGCGGAGGGAATAGATGTTGTCGGCGCCTCGGTGCAGATGAGCCAGGACGGAAGCGTGCTGGTAGGAGTTGGGCTTACCGAATTAGGACAGGGTTCAAGAACTGTTTTTGCCCAAATAGCTTCGGAGGTTTTGGGAGTTTCCATAGATAAAGTTACTGCAAGGCAGGTAGATACCGATTCTGTCCATGATTCCGGCCCGACTGTTGCATCGCGAAGCACCACTGTGGGAGGAATGGCGGTATTAAAAGCAGCCGAAGAGGTAAAGAAATCCATTGTGAAAATGGCGTCTATAATGTTTAAGGCAGATGAGGACCTTATTGTTTTAAAGGATAATTTTGCTATGCTTAAGGTGGATGAAAACGCGAGGATTCCTTTGGCAGATGTTGCTACTGCCGCATACTGGACTGGTTTTCCTATAATGAACCTTGCATTTTCCAAAGCTCCGGAAGCCGATTACGACCATGAGACGCATCAGGGTAAAATATATATAGCGTATAACTTCGGAACTCATTTTATGAGAATAAGAATAGACCGTTATACTGGCAAAGTGGAAATTTTAAGGCATATTGCAGCTCACGATGTGGGAAAGGTTATAAACAGACTTGGCTTCGAAGGTCAGGTAGAAGGTGGAAGCCTCATAGGTTTAGGATATGCACATCTTGAGAAACTAATATACAGCTCCGAAGGGAAAATAATTAACGCTAATTTTGCAGACTATGCTGTTCCTACGATCAGGGATCGTATCCCGACAGAGGCTGTTGCTGTGGAGGATTATAACCCGACAGGGCCTTTCGGGGCAAAAGGAGTGGGAGAGCCGCCCGTTGCAGGCACCGCGGCTGTATTTGCAAATGCAGTATCCAATGCCCTCGGGATTCGTTTCAGGGCACTGCCTATAACAAGAGAGGATATATTAAAGGCGATAGACGGCAGATAGTACCTGCGGTATAGGCGGAACGGCGGATTTGCCGTTAGATAAGGCTGGTGAGTCCGGAACGGCATACTGGATTGTTAAAGAGGAGATAAAAATGGCTGTTATTCTAATTAAAAATGCCCTTGTTCTTACATTCGAAAAGGATACTCTTTCCGGTGAAATTATAGAGAACGGTGCAGTTGCTTTAAAGGATGATCTTATTGCAGAGATCGGAAAGAGCCCTGAACTGGAAAAGAAATACTCCGGGGCAGACAGAATACTGAATGCAGACGGCGGAATAGTTATGCCCGGCTTTATTGTAACCCACACGCATATGCCCTATGTACTGGGGCATAATATGCCTGTTGATTTCACACAGCTTAAATCTTTCTGGGATATGCTTCAGAAAATGGGATGGGAGTGGCTCGAGGATATTACAACCGGTGAGGGGATATATGCCGCAACACGGTATGCAGCTGCAAAAATGCTTAAAAGCGGCACTACAACCGTATGCGACCTTGTGGAGGCGCCGAATGTACTTCCAGGCGGAGGGAGACCTCTGGACTATAGTATTAGAGCAATAGATGAGGTTGGGATAAGGGCTCAGGTAGGTTATGAAGTAACGGCGAGAATACCGGGGGTATCCATACTGGAGAAACTGGACCCGGAAATGGCTGAGAAGGGCTTCGAAGAAAATATTAGAATACTGGAAAACATTCCAAAAGAGAGCAGCGGAAGAATTCATGGGAGGCTTGGGGTCCATACAGCGTATACAAACTCTAAAGAAACTCTCCGCAAAGCGAGAGAGATTGCAGATAAGTATGGCTGCGGAATCCAGATACACATCGCTGAAATACCCCGGGTTTTTCTTGTTGAAAAATTTGGAAAATCCGCTCCGATGGTGTTGGAAGAGACAGGCCTTGTAGGAAGCGATATGGTGGCCGCTCATTGTATAGATTTAAACGATGAGGACCTGGAAATATTAAAAAGAAACGGGGTGAATATTTCTCATACTCCTCTTACAAACTCCTTCGGCGGAAACGGTATGGCAAGAGTGCCCGAAATGCTTGAAAAGGGAATGAATGTTTCTCTTGGACATGACTGTTTTTTTACTCTCGATGTTTCCGAATATATCCGGTATGCATATCTTGTTCATAAGGCGCATAATGCAAACCCGATGCTTATACCGCCCTTCCAGGTTATGGATATGGTACTGTCGAATGCTGCAAAAGCTCTTGGAATGGAGAACAGTATAGGAAGCCTTAAAGAGGGGAAAAAAGCGGATATAATAATTATAAAACCGGACTCGCCGACACCTGTAAATGCATCTTCTGTTATTTCCTATTTTACAATGACCTTTCAAGGGAGAAATGTGGATACCGTTATTGTGGACGGGAGGATTGTTGTTGATGAGGGCAGGCTTACAACAGCAGACGAAGAGGAAATTAGCAGAAACTGTATTTTAGAGGCTAAAAAGCTGTGGAGGAAAAACGGGATCGAGGTATAACCGCATAGCGCTACAACTGGATTGCGGTATATAAGAAAGGTTTTTAAAGGGGAAGAAAATGAGAAACTACGTAAAGGATAAAAAATGGATAAAAAATTAAAAACAGATTTCTGTGGTTTATCATTTAAGAATCCGGTAATTGTGCCGGCCGGGGTTCATGGAAGAAGCGGAGAGGTTATACGGGAAGTATCCAAAACCGGAGTCTCAGGGATATGCACAAAGACAATTGTTTCCAAACCTGTCCATGATGTGCTTCCCTGTTTTACTTCTGTAAAAGCCGGTATGATAAATTCTGTCTTCGGCTCCGACTTAAGCAGCGAATACTGGTTTACAGAGGGTATAAAGGAAGCCAAAGAAGGAGAATCTGTTGTAA
>QNBI01000368.1 GCA_003641675.1 Spirochaetota bacterium
AAGAAACCAGTGGTTTTTTAGCCTTTGTCCCCGGTTACAGTGGCGCGTCCGCGGCGGCTTTTCACCGACTTCCCTTGAAAAGCAGGTAAAATAATATTATGCAAAGCCCCATTTGTCAACTAAGATTATTAATCATCTGTGAAATATCAATAGCATTGACTTTTCACTAGCGCATATAATACTCTTTTCGTAAATGCTAGAAATAATAATTCTTTCACTCGGCTTTATGATACATCTATGGTCTTTCCCCTATCCTTTTAAAAATTACAAGTTTGATCTTTTTATTTCCGGAGTACAGGCGGCTTTCAGCATACCGATACTCATAAAAGTTACACCTTATATCTGGCAGTTTTCCAGTATTTCTCTAATTACAGGTCTATCTATAGGTACTGCCTGTTTTCTGTTCCATATACTGTACAACAGAGGTGTAAGACTAAAACTTTCCGATTTAAGTTTTAATTTTCTCATCTCACAGATTGTTATTTTTGTAATTCATATACCTGCAGAGGAGCTACTTTACAGGGGAATATTTTTTGCAATTCCTAACAGTATTTGGGGGCCTCTTGTAGCAATAACTTTATCCACTTCTCTATCGGCGATGCTCTATGTTGCCAGATGGAGGAAACCTCTCTACTGGTTCGGTGCGGTCTTTATAGGCTTTTTCTGCGGCATGGCATTTTACTACACTCAAAGTATCTGGACTGCAATTATCATTCATATTTTAAATGATTTCGGCTATGTAACCCTGAATGAGAAAAAGAACATTTTTGAGTAACGGTATAACTAACAGTTTAAATGCAGAGTTTTAATTTACCGTATCCGGAGTAAACCTATTGCTCTCCGCAGTTAAATACCTCTCTTTTGCTTCACGTATTATCTGTGAAAGAATTACAACCTCGATATTGTCGGAGTTGCTTTCCAGTTCTTTGTCTATCTTTTTTAGTCCATACATATTTCGAAGTTTTTTAATCCCTTCATCCACTTTAGATTTAACACCTATATCCATCTTTGCAAAGGAATCCAGCAAATAAAGTGTTAATAAAAAGATTAAAGGATTTGTACTTTCTCCGTATAGTTTTAGTAATTCTGCCTTAGCTGCTTCGAATTCCTTTTTCTGCATAAGTGCAAATGCGTAGTTCCATCGTATCCATTCCACATTTGCGGTTTTTCTGCTGGCAAGCAGTTTACCAAAATAACTTTCAGAGGAGACAGCATCTGAATTAATTAAATAGGGAATGCCAAACTCTACAGAAAAGTATAACAGGTATTGAGGTTTCTCGTTTTTTAAGTATTCCTCCAGTTTATTAATTTTATCCATCTCCGAATTTAAGAAATATACATTTAAAAGCATCTTTACGTAAATTTTCCTTATTCTTTTCTTTTTATAAACCTGCTCTTCCAGATATCGGGAAAGCATCTGCCAATCCTCTGTTTCCAATAATCTGAACAATTTCCAGTTTAGAATAAAATATATATTTACACCTGCTATACAGAGGAAAAATAAGACAAGAACATACCAGTCTTTCGATATAAATAAAGAGAAGTAATTCTGGCCGATAAGTAATATAGGCATTAAAAGAACAAAGAGAAATGCTATAATAAGGACAATATTGAACAAGAAAAAAATTGTTTTAAATTTCATATATTTCCTCTTCTTAAGATGGTAATGTATGATAATATATATATTAGGTCAACCGGAGGGAAACAGTGCAAAGTTTTAATATATCAACTCTGAAACCGGGTACTTACTTTGATGCTCCAGTATATCTGGATAAAGAATATATAATTTTATCACCAGACACCCCTTTATCCAAAGAGATAATTAGACGCCTAAAAAAATGGGGTTTTACTCAGCTTCTTTCCGAAGGAAAACAGGTTGATGCACCAACCTACAGTAGCACCGACAATGGTACACCTTCCACCTCTATACTTGAAGAAAATATTCAGGAATCCGAAAAAATCCAAACTGCAAGAAAGTTTTATTATGAGTATATCGATTTCACACGAACGGTAATTAAAATTTTTCTCTCCGAAAATCATCTTAATATTCCTGTAATTACAGAAAAGATAAAACAACTTATAGACATGGAAAAAAACAACAGAGATTACCTGCTCCGTTATACAGAATTAGAAATCCCCGTAGACAATTATTTAATCATTCACAGTTCAAATACTTCTATACTCTCTATTACACTCGGAAGCTTTTTAAAACTACCTCCGCACAGATTAATAGAACTTGGGTTATCATCTCTTCTCCATGATATAGGTATGTTCAAGCTTCCCGAACGTCTCTATAATAATAAGACTAAATTAACAGAAAAAGATCAAAAAACAGTTATGGCTCACACAATTCTAGGGTATCGAATATTAAAGGGTTTTTCTGTTCCGGAGAATGTTGCTCTTGGTGCGCTAGAGCATCATGAGCGAATGGACGGAACGGGTTATCCAAAACGTATAAGCGGTTCTAAAATTTCAATCTACGCCAGAATAATAGCTGTTGCCTGTTCATTCGATGCTATGCTTACCCCGCGTCCCTATAAAGAATCATTCGACGGGCACAGGGCTATGCTCGACCTTCTGCGAGGAAATAAAGCAAAGTACGATGAAAATGTTATACGTGCTTTAATCTACAGACTTTCAATATATCCCCTTGGTACATATATTCTGCTTTCCAATAACGCTAAAGGCCTGGTGGTAAAAACGGAAATAAACAACCCCCGCTTCCCGGCTGTGCGCATATTAAAGGATGAGAATGGGAAAAAACCCGAAAAGCCTCTAATTATTGCTACCTCGGAAGAGTCCGGCCTTTTTATTAAGAGAAGCCTTACAAAAGAAGAAATTAAAAATTTATAAAAACAGAAGGATACAGTGTGGCTGACATAAAAATCACAATGCCTTCAGGCAAAATTAAAACATACCCCTCAGGAATTCTTGTTTCAGATATATTTAAAGACGAAGAATTTAATAATCTTAAATTTCCCATAGTCGCAGCTATGATAAATAACGATACTGCAAGCCTCTCATATAGAGTGGAAGTCAATTCCTCAGTAGAGCCTTTAACCGTAGAACACAGAGAAGGGATGAATATATACAGACGCTCTCTATGCTTTTTACTAACAATAGCAGCGAAAGAGGTGCTTCCCGATAAGAGATTGGTAATCGGTCATTCGCTTGGAAGAAGCTACTTTTACTACTTTGAAGGCATAGAAGGAATACCGGAAGAGTATATCATTAAAATCAGAGAAAAGATGAACGAACTCGTTAAGCGGAATATGCCGGTTACACGCGAG
>QNBI01000369.1 GCA_003641675.1 Spirochaetota bacterium
AAACATAACTTTTAAATATTAAAAATAATGGAGGAACTATGGATAATTTCATAGGCGTTGACATTGGAGGAACTTCTGTAAAAATCGGCATTGTTACAGGTGAAGGTAAAATAATAAAAAAAGATATTATAGCAATAAATCCTAGAGACGAATTTGAAAATATCATAGTACCGGTTAAAAATTGGATTAAGAATTATTTCAAAGATAAAGATAAGAAAAAGGTAAAAGCAATTGGGGTAGGAACTCCTGGTTTTATAGATAAAAGAAACGGTATCCTCGTTTCAGGTAGTGAAAATGTGCCAATGCTTAAAAAACACGCAACCGCAAAGATACTGGAGGATTTTATAGGAATTCCTGCTTATCAGGATAATGACGGAACCTGTGCAGCTGCAGGTGAGTTAATGTTCGGAAAAGGCAAAAAATATAAAGATTTTGTAATGATTACACTTGGTACAGGAATAGGCGGAGGTTTGGTATTAAACGGCAAAATATACAGAGGAGCAAAAGGGTTTGCCGGTGAAATAGGGCATATGTGCCTGGACCCAAATGGAAGTTGGTGTAACTGCGGAAGTAGAGGCTGTTTTGAGCAATATGCATCCGGGCCTGCAATGGTGAGCAATTTTAAGAATAAACTAATAAAAAGAAATATAGAAATAAACGAGGAAATAACCCCGAAATATATATTTGAAACCGCCAATTTAACTAAAGAAATAACAGGAGAAATTGCAAAGCAAGTAATAGAAGATGCAGGGTTAAAAATAGCACAGGCTTTCGGTACTCTGCTGAACATACTTAATCTGGAGGCATTTATTATAGGAGGCGGAATATCAAAATCCGGTGGGCTGCTGCTTCCGTATGTAAAAAAGCATCTTCCAGATTTTGTCTGGCCGGAACTTGGGAAAAATGTGGACGTGATGATTGCAGAACTTCAGAATAATGCGGGAATTATAGGTGCAGCCGCAATGGCTTATGAGAGGCTTGGCAGCTAATGGATTTCAAAGTTATTAAGAAAGATTCTACAACAGATGCCAGAACGGGAAAAATTGCTCTAAAGCATGGTACAGTTGAAACACCGGTATTTATGCCTGTCGGGACAAATGCAACCGTAAAAGCTATGAGAAATGATCAGCTCGAAGAAATAGGGATTAATTTAATCTTAAGCAATACATATCATCTCTTCCTTAGGCCCGGTATGGAGGTAATACAGAATGCAGGTGGCCTTCATAATTTTATGTCATGGAAACATAATATACTGACAGATTCGGGAGGTTTTCAAATATTTTCCTTGACTCCCTTTAGGAAAATAGAAAATGATGGGGTTACTTTTAAATCTCATATAGACGGGGGAATTCATCACCTTACACCGGAAAAAGTTGTTGAGATACAGAGTATTCTAGGGAGCGATGTTATGATGCCTCTCGATATATGTACTGGATATGGAATAGAGAGAGAAGATGCGGAGTGGGCCCTAAATACTACAACGGACTGGGCTAAAAAAAGCAGAGAAAAATGGGAAAAAATAAATTCTGACCATGGTGAACTGTGGGGAATTGTACAGGGTAATTTTTTTAAAGATTTAAGAGAAAAGAGCGTTTCCGAACTTATAAATGTTGACTTTCCAGGTTATGCAATAGGCGGTTTATCCGTTGGCGAGCCGTTTCCTGTATTTGCAGAATATCTTGAATATACGGCAAAACTGCTTCCTGTTGATAAGCCAAGATATGTAATGGGAATAGGAACGCCGGAATTTATTCTTGAGGCTGTATCGAGAGGAATTGATCTTTTTGACTGTGTTTTCCCTACCCGAACGGCAAGAAATGCACTGGCATTTACGAAAAACGGGACAGTATCACTAAAGAAAGAAGAAAACAGGCTTAGCAATAACCCAATAGATAATTCCTGCAGATGTTATACATGCAGAAACTTTTCGAAAGCTTACTTAAGACACCTATACAAGACAAAGGAGATACTTGCAGCTATGCTTGTTACATATCATAATCTTTTTTTTATAAAAAATCTCATTAAAGAAATACGGTACGCAATATCAAAAGGCAATTTCAGCAGATATAGAAATGACTTTTTGAAAATATATGGAAAAAACAGTGAGGAGCAAATATGATATACCCTTATAAAGAAAAAAAGCCAGAGGTAAAAGAAGCAATCTTTATTGCAGAAAATTCAACCATTACCGGCGAAGTAATTCTCAAAAAAAATGTATCGATCTGGTTCGGTGCTGTGCTTAGAGCAGATATTGCTCCGATAACGGTAGGTGAGGGAAGCAATATACAGGATAATGCAGTGGTGCATGTGGACTATGGTTCACCTGCAGTAATCGGAAATTATGTTACAATCGGTCATAGTTCCGTTATTCACGGATGTATTATCGGGGATACCTGTATAGTAGGAATGGGAGCAGTTGTTTTAAGCGGAGCTGTAATAGGGGCCAACTGTATAATCGGAGCCGGCGCCCTTGTTACAGAAAACAAAGTGTTTCCGGATAATTCATTAATTGTTGGCGTGCCGGCAAGGGCTGTGAGAGCGCTTAAGGAAGATGATACAAGCAAAATAATGCAGAATGCTCTTCACTATATTGAAATCGCAGAAGAATCTGAAAAGAGCTATAAATACTAGGAGCATCTTAAGATTAATAAAGAAAAAGAAATACATAAAAGCACACATACCGCTGTTATACTCATGTTCTGCACTCTTTTATCGCGTTTGCTGGGTTTTATAAGGGTTGCAGTAATAGGAGCAATTTTCGGAGCTTCTGGCAAAGCAGATGTACTTAACACGGTTTTTCAGATTCCGAATAATTTAAGAAAACTCCTGGCAGAAGGAGCTCTTTCTTCGGCTTTTATACCTGCGCTTTCAAGTCTGATAGTGAAAAACAATTCTCTGGATAGTGCGAAAAAACTTACCCGCAATATAATTACGTTTTTAATACTAATATTAACTCCTTTAATTGTTCTGGCTATTGTCTTTGCAAGACCAATTATTAACGTTCTGCTTCCTTTCCCTGAAAAATGGAAGGTGGAATTGTCTATAAATCTTTTTAGATGGCTTATTGGATATATCGGATTAATAAGTATTAGTTCAATTATAATGGCTGTTCTTAACTCTCATGGGCAATTCATTATACCTGCATTAAGCCCGACTCTTTTTTCCATATGTGTAATTAGTTCTATTCTATTTCTCTATAGGTATATTGGAATATACTCTGTCGCAGCAGGCGTTCTTTCCGGCGGTCTCGCTCAGATTATTTTTCAGAGCCCGCTATATCTTAAAAAAGG
>QNBI01000370.1 GCA_003641675.1 Spirochaetota bacterium
GAAGCCCAGCCAGAAGCGTTAGTAGTGTTTGTCCCCAACAAATCAGTGCTGTTGTAAAAGTACACAACGTAATCAGCTATGGCTTCGTCATCTTTAGTGTGATCACCCACCTTACAATAAATGGTTGTGGCGTTAGAAACATTGATAACGCTCGGGATTAAAAACCCGTCAACAACCCTTGCTAATCCGTAAACAGTGAAGTTTACCACTGGCGTTTCGTTCTCATTTCCAAAGTCGTCTTTAACATAAATCTTTGCATGGTGAATTCCAAGATACCACAAACTATCAGTGGTTATTGTGTGGTTAGTCCAGTTTTGAGGGTTAACCTCTGGAAGCGTGATATTAAATTGCCTCTTTATAGCAGGGTTTGTGGTTTCATACTCTGCTGTTGCGTTAGCAATGTGCTCGTTCCAACGCGCAAACAATAAAGCAGTATCGCCACGAATCACTTCTAAAGGCGTGACGTTGTAAGTGTTGTTGAACAATCCGGGAGGCGTGTTATCTTCTTCAACGATTTCAAAAACTGAAGCATCAGATTTTTCAAACAACGCGTGCAGGATTTTAAACAATACAGGTCTTGACTCAACGCTAGCGTTTGAAAGGTTTAACACGTAAGCAAATGTTAGATTACTACCCTTGCTTGCGCTTCCTCCAAGGCTCGTGTTCCAAACAACTGTGCCGTTCCAAACACCGCCTTGAAACTCTCCGCTAGTATCGTTTTTATACCATATGTCAACTGTTTCATTAATGATCCAGGAACTATTCAATCCTTCATGCCTTACACTGGTCTGGTTTAACAGCAAGGTACCGTTAATGATTGAAACATGGACTTCAACTCTATAAACTCTATTGCTTATTAAAGTGAACGTTGTGTTTAACCCTTGCCCTGTCAAGTTGTCGCTGTACAAGTGCTTGTTCAAAGCGTTTGTAACGTCAAAAACTTTTATGCTTGTAATGTTAACAATTATTGCTGGTTGTGAAATGTTGAACTCGTCAGTAGCGTTTAAAACGTTACTATTTGTTATGATAACTTCCCCGTTAGGTTTTAACAATTCAGCTTTAACCCTGTACAATCCTCCAGGACTGTTCCCAGTGTTCCAAGGGTTTGCATTCCAAATGCTTGCAAGGTCTAAGCTGTAGTAAGGTTGGATTATGGAGTAATTGTCACTGTTTGAGTTGTTAACAATTGTTGCAACCCATTGCCAGTTATTGTTTTCAAACCTTTCAACAGTCATGACGAGTAAGCCTTTCAAAGGCGTGCCGCCAGTGTTTTCAATTCTAGAGCCTTGCTTTTCTCTCTCTTTGAAATACAAGGCTTGCAATTCTTGTTCTGCAGTGTTGCGCACTTGTTTAACACCGTAAAGGTTTGTCTCAGCGTCTTCAGAGTAGCGCTCGTAATAAGCGAAAACTGGCTTGTCGCAAACAACGTAGCTACCAGCAGGGATAGGGTTGCCAGTGAATCTTAAAACAGCTTGAGGTCTTGGTGGTTCATAGCTGGTTGATGTCAACGTTGTATTACTGCTAGTTGTTACTAACGTGCAATTCGTGCTAGGTCTGGTTGGAAGAACACTCAAATACTCAGCGTTTTGGGGTATGTAATAAACAGTGTCTAACTCCCAAGTTGGAAGCCAAACAGTTCCTTCAGTGCCGTCACTGTCAGCTACTTGGGCGCCTCCAATGCTTGAATCATTAGCAATGATGTGCACTCCAGGGCCAACGCCTTGACTGCCTCCAGCAGATAGCGTTACTGTTTCTCCAGCGTTGCAAGTATAGTTTTCTTGACTTCCATCGCTATACCAGACTTGTAAGAATGTTGGCTTGCTACAAGAAACCTTGTTGGAAGTAGAGCTTGAAGAGCCTAGAATGCCCCACAACTCTGTTGTTTCAGGATAAAGCTGCATGTAATCATTATCGCCAACAGGGTCTTCGTGATGTGCTAAAATGCTAGCGTTCGCAACTATCATGTAAGCACTGCCATCTGCAAAGTTGTAACTAAACTCTCCCCACTCGTGCTTGCTCAGGTTTAACTCTCCAACTTTTGTAAAGCTAGAATCATAGATTTTAATGTTAACACTTTCATGCACTGCTATGAAGTCAAGGTCTTGAGTTCCTCTGTGAGCTGGCATCACGAAGCGTTTACCAAGAAAGCTTTCAGGAGTTGTAACGTCTCCAACGCTTCCAGAGTTCTCACTACCACCAATGAAAGCTTTTTCGCCATGCAAGCTCGTGTTAGCAGACAAGTTTTGAGCTGGTATGTTGCCAACTTGCATAGCGTTGAGTGTTAAGCAGTAATCGTTATCAGTGCATATCGTGTTGTTGTCGTAAAAACTTACAACGCTCAAGCTATAACTAGACATTTCATCACTCACAAGCCAGTGCTTGCCAGTGAACACAGCTTCCTTGCTAGAGTTTGAAGAAACATTAGCACCATAGTACATGTACAAGGTTATGTTACTGTTAGCAGGTATTAACGGGATCTTAACCCAAGCTTTTGAACTCGTTATTAAAGGCCATTCAAAAGCAATAATGCCAGCGCTTTCAGCGTTGTGAAATCTTTCGCTATCGTTTTGATCTTCCTCAACGAATAATCCAATGCTTGTAGCGTTTAAACTGCAACGTCTAAGCCAACCACCGTCCAAATCGTTCCTAGAATCCTTTGTTGCGATGACAACTGGAGTTCTAGTAAATCTTTCTGTAAAGCTTTGCACAAAGCACCCATCGTCACGTCCTTGAATGAGTGTTGAAGTCCTAATCGTTTCATACTTTACGGACCTGTAAACGTCTTGCAAGGTTCCACCTTTGTTACTTTCAACAGCTATCCATCCAATGGTTTCAGTGCCGTGATCATTGCAAGTTTCGCTAACCTCCATGCTAATGTTTAAGTGTGTGGTGTTATCATTATGCACTGCAACTGTTACAAAGCTTGGATCATTAAACGTTTGCACTTGAGCTAGAATGACTGGTAATTCACTGTAAGAATGGTTGAATTTTAGTGTTAGCCATTCTCCAGGGTCTGGGCATGCATTGCTTCCAGAAGCTTTCACTTCTTTATCTGTGGTTGTTTTGTGAGCTTCTATTTTTGTTCCGTCTGGCAGTGTCCATGTTCCTTGTTCTATGGCTATCCATGCTACTTGTTCTGTTGTTGGTGTTTGTGTTTGCGGTGCTTGTAGTTTGATGTAAAAACCGTTTTCTGTAACATTAATCCTTGGTGCTATGCTATCATTAGTGTTATTACTTATAGGGTTAGCAACAACTACTGGATCGTCAAAGCTTGTGTTGAAA
>QNBI01000371.1 GCA_003641675.1 Spirochaetota bacterium
AAGTCTAAGAGTAACTGACAAAAAAGGAAACACCGGTCTTTGTAAAAAGAGAATTACTGTTTACTCGGATAAGCCTGTAGCAAAATTCGTCTATTATCCAGAAAGAGCAAGACCTGATCTAAATGTTACTTTTGATGCATCTGCTTCTTTGGATGCTGATGGCAAAATTGTCAGATATCATTGGGATTTTGGGGATGGGACAAATGGCAGCGGTGTCCACATAAATCATAGTTATAGATTAGAAGGAGAATATAAATCAAAATTAACAATTGTAGATGATGATGGGAATATTAGTACACATGAAAGAACTGTTATTGTAGTTATTCCCCAGCCTAAAAAAATCATTTACGAAACAGATATGTGTCTGGACGTTGATGATGTAGGTGGTCTTGCTATTTTGCATGCACTGGCCAATAAAGGTGAAGTCGAGCTGTTAGCCGTTTGTTTTAACGAAATTCACCCGGATGGCGCAGCTGCTATTGATGTCATTAATACTTGGTACGGGCGGGGAGACTTGCCGGTAGGTATCTACAAGGGCAAGTTTCCTAAACCTGATTATTCGGCCTATCTGACCGCTCTTACCCGATTTCCACATGACCTTGATCAAACCAACGCACGGGGTGCACTGGATGTTTATCGAAAGGTTCTTTCTACGCAAGCAGATCATTCTGTCACAATTATCAGTGTCGGATTTTTAAATAATCTGAATGATCTGTTAAAAGCTGAATTTGATTTGGTAAAGCAGAAAGTAAAAGAATTGGTGATTATGGCTGGTGTTCAACATGATGGATTTAATTTGATCCGGCACAATTTAACCAAAGTTTCACAAAATGTTTTGGATAAATGGCCAACACCAATCGTTATCAGTCAGGCGGGCTCTTCAATTAAAACGGGCGCTGTTCTTCAAAATACACCTGTAGAAAACCCTGTGCGTGAAGCCTATTTTCGGTTTTTTAATTGCAATTTCTGTGATCGTTCCAGCTGGGATGAGATGGCTGTTCTTTACGGGGTTCGGGGTTTATCAAATTATTTTTCTGAAGTTACAGAGGGTTATGGCATATTAAATGAAGATTACCGCTGGAAGATGCAAAAGGGATTCAGGATCTATTTGGAAAACAAACTTTCAGATTCGGAATATAAAAAAATTATTGAGCAATTAATGATTGAACCCCCTAAAGGGGAGTAAAGTAGTATTTAATTAGAATTAGGAATTGATATTGAAAACATTAAAACCAAGTTAGGAGAAATAGTTTTTTCCTATCCCTTATCCCATGCGCATTAGGGATCAATGAAAAGAAAAACTGTTTATTAAGCAGCGAGATAATTAATAATGAAGAGGTAACAGTGAGAGTACTAAATAAAATCATTCTGTTTTTTATGACTGTATTTTTCCTTGTCGTCGCCAATTGCCAAAAGAAAGACTCAGGTGAAACCCCCATGATTGCCGGTGCTGATATAGCCATCGTGCAGACTGAATATGGCAAAGTTAGGGGCTATATCCATAATGGCACGTTTGTGTATAAGGGTGTTCCCTATGCGAAAGCAGAGCGGTTTATGCCGCCTGCAAAACCAGATGCATGGGAAGGTATAAGAAGTTCCCTGTTTTGGGGACCAACCTGCCCAATGATGGCATCGCATAATATGGAGCCAGATGAAGGAAAATTTTTATTCCAGCATGATTGGGGGTATCCGAGTGAAGATTGTCTGCGCTTGAATATCTGGACGCCTGGAATAAATGATAGCAAGAATAGGCCTGTTATGGTCTGGATTCATGGAGGCGGGTATTCCTTTGGTTCGTCTCAGGAACTTCCCTGCTATGATGGAGAAAACCTCAGTAAAAAAGGTGATATAGTGCTTGTTTCTGTAAACCACCGTCTAAATGTACTGGGATTTTTGGATTTATCGGCCTTTGGTGAAAAATACAAATTCTCGTCAAATGTCAGTATGTTAGATCTTGTAGCTGCACTGGGATGGATAAGAGATAATATTGCTAATTTTGGTGGTGATCCAAATAATGTTACGATATTTGGGCAATCAGGCGGTGGCGGTAAGGTAGCTACCTTGTTAAGCGCACCTTCCGCCAAAGGTCTTTTCCACAAAGCCATTATTGAAAGTGGTTGGAATCCAGAATATCAGAGACAGGAAATAAGCCGGCGAATTGGCAGGGCTGTTGTTCAGGAGCTGGGTTTACAACCTTCACAAATAAACTCCATTCAGAAGATGCCCTATGCAGAACTTGCAGCTGCGACACAGCGGGCATTGAAAAAAATCAGGGAACAACTTACTGCAGAAGGTAATGAGCCTAAGGGATATAGCTTCGGCTTAATTCCTACTCTGGATGGTAATTTCTTGCCTTATGAGCAGAGCGATCCGAGAGCACTTTCTCTATCAAAAGATGTGCCTCTTATTATTGGTACTACTAAAAACGAGTTTAACACTTCAGCTTGGGTTGCACCTCGTATGAGAAATGCTCCCTTAGATAGTGTTAAAAGTTTCATTCAAAAGAAATATGGTGATAAAGCAGATGCCTACATTGAAGCAGTAAAGCAGGCTTTTCCCAAGGATACCAGGCCAACAGATTTAATAGATGTTGATATCATGTTCCGGCGGAGTGCTGTTAACTATGCAAATTTAAAAACATCTGACAGCAATGCACCTGTTTTTATGTACCTGTTCACCTGGCAATCCCCTGTCTTTGATGGGGATTATAAAGCAATTCATTGTATGGAGTTGCCTTTTGTATTCAATAATATTGGCCTTTGGGAGGAAATAACTGGAGGTGGAGAGGATGCTTATGCACTTGCAGACAAAATGAGTCAGGCATGGATAAACTTTGCCTGTTATGGTGATCCAAACCATAGAGGATTGCCAGAGTGGGAACCGTATACCGAGGAAAATGGTGCCACCATGTTTTTT
Organism: Spirochaetota bacterium; assembly: GCA_003641675.1. GTDB lineage: Bacteria > Spirochaetota > Spirochaetia > SZUA-6 > SZUA-6 > SZUA-6. The sequence continues at coordinate 2,917 of QNBI01000371.1, forward strand.
GATAACAAGTGTATAATCCGATACCACCATGATAAAGAACTTTTAAAGATCACTGCCAGTGAATAATTGATAATTAATAATGAGGAAACAAATGAGTTAATATAGATGTGTACCATTATTGCTATATATAGCTGGTGGGTTATGAAGCAGGGTGTCGGGTTGAATTAGCTGGATGGTACACATCTATATTATTTCTCATATTTGTTATGGAGTGAATATGTTATATGTATAACAATAATTAACTGAACTTTGGTAAATATGGCAGTTTGAATTATGGTTTGTCATTCCTGCGAAAGCAGGAATCCAGAGGGGAGGGAAAAGGTGGATTCCGGCTTAAAACACAACCGGAATGACATAATGAA
>QNBI01000372.1 GCA_003641675.1 Spirochaetota bacterium
CTACTACTGCGTCTAATTTTTTAATTTCATGGCTGGCAAGAAAATCTTCTACTGCAGATACCCTGAAATCAAGCTGCTCGATTGGATTCTTCCATTTCCCAAGTATTTCAGGATCGTGCTTTATGTTCTGTAAAAAAACCTCCTGCGGCTCTCCGTTTTTAAGACCCCTGTAAATGGCAACTTTTGTCGAAGTTGAACCGGGATTAACTACGTAGATTGTAAACATGAGACATCTCCCTTTTATCTATATATTTGCAGATGATACACCTAACAGGATAGAGTTGAGTTTTTCGACCCTTGTATCCGAACGGGAGAGGAGTATAATTGGTGATTTTGCTCCAATTACAATGCCCCCCGAAGGGAATTGTGCGTGGTATATTAAAGATTTCCCGAGAATATTTCCGCTTACAATGTCAGGAACAACAAGTATATCGGCATCTCCCTCGATTTCGGAGTGCACTCCCTTTAACTCACATGCTTTTTTGCTCTCTGCAAGGTCGAGTGCCAGAGGGCCCTCTATTATAACATCTTTTATCTGGCCACGTTTGGCCATCCTGTCTATTGCAGCAGCTTCTACCGTTGAGGGTATTGCGGGATTAACAACTTCTACTGCTGATAAAAGCGCAACTTTAGGCATCATTGTTCCTAAAGATCGAAAAAGTTCCGCAGCGTTTTTTATAATATCTACTTTCTCATTTATATCGGGGGATATATTTAAGCCCCCGTCTGTTACTCCTAAAAATGTATTGTTACCCTGCTCAAAAACAGCTATGTGTGAGAGAAGGCGGCCGGTTTTTAATCCGTATTCGGAATTTAGGACCTCTTTCATAAGGGCAGCAGTTGCAACGTGCCCCTTCATTAAGCATTGTGCATCTCCGTTTCTTACTGCAGCTACCGCTTTTTTAGAAGCATCATGTTCATTTTCTGCCGGGATTATTTTGTAGTTTTTTAAATTTGTATTACGGGTATTCTCTGTGATGACATCTTTATTTCCTATTAAGAGGGGGATGCAAATACCGAGATCTGCAGCTTCTTTTAAGGCATGGAAAATTTCTTCTTTAACCGGATATGCAATGGCTATAACGGCAGGATTCCCTTTAACTGTTTTTTTTAATAGTTCTTTAAAGCCCATATGAAAGACCTCCTAGTGATTTTTTCTCCTTACAAATTTAAAGTATCCCGCAATAAAAAGATACAATGCAGAAGCTACGGCTGCTGCCGCTGTAAAATGTACGGCAAAAAGCCACACAATTAGATAGATTATCAGAATATGTAAAAAAACTACCGCAATTTTTTTAAGCCCGGTTATGACGGAACGAAGAATACTTGTTCCTGCACTGCGGATTTTTATAATAATGTACACCGTTAGAGCAGCTGTGGTTAAAATAATAAAAGCCATGTTATAGAAGAATTTTGATTTTACAGCGAGAATCCATAGAGGAAATACAATAATAAAGCTGAGAACTGCAATAGATGCTGTGAGCAGTGCTATAAAGATTATCTTTTTTATAAATGCAAAGTAGCCTGAGGATATATTAGAAATAACAGATTTATAGCCGCCCATTTTGTTTTTATAGATTGTAATTCATATAAAGATTGGTTGTCAATTAAAGTGTATATTCTTTTATGTGATTTGACAAAAATCTCAATTTAGGCATAAGCTTTGTGTATGAATATAAGATTTAGTGCGGATAAAGGACTCGGAGGTGTGCTAATACCTCCTCCCGACAAATCCTTAACGCATAGAGCGCTTATGCTGGCATCTGTTTCTTCTGAAAATTCGGAGATATATAATCCGCTGGAAACCGGCGACTGCATCTCTACAAAGAGCTGCCTTGAATCTTTAGGGGTAAGATTTTTGGATGAAAAGTCTGCTCTTGAAAAGAATTCGGGAAAAAAATATACGGTACAGGGTGTTGGGCTTCACGGTTTTATTGAGCCGAAGAGTATCTTAAATGCCGGGAATTCTGGCACAACTATTCGGCTTTTATCCGGTTTAATTGCCGGCCTTCCCATATATGCGGTAATGTCGGGGGATGACTCTCTATGCCGACGGCCTATGGACAGGGTTGTAAAACCGCTAAACTTAATGGGCGGAAAGATAGTGGGAAGGGAGAACGGTAAATTTGCTCCATTGACATTTCTTCCGGGAGATGGCCTTTTAAACCCGTTAAACTATGAGCTTCCCGTTTCCAGTGCTCAGGTGAAAAGCTCCCTGCTCTTTGCAGGTTTAAGGAGCAGAGGGACCATGGTGATCACTGGAAAAGTGCATTCCCGTGATCATACGGAGAGAATGTTAAAAGCCTTTGGCCTTCCTATAGAGGCGGGCGAGGGTATTGTTAAATTGGAACCTGTCTTTGAACTTCCGGGTTTTAAATTCCTTGTCCCGGGTGATATTTCATCCGCAGCTTTCTTTATAGCAGGGTCACTTTTATCCGGCAGGGAATTAACGGTAAAATACTGCGGGATTAATCCTACAAGAACAGGATTTATAAGAATATTAAAGAGAATGAATGCCGATATTACTATTGAAGAGACAGGGATAGAGTTGGGCGAGCCTGTAGGAATAATTAAGGTTAAACCGTCTTCCTTAACCGGTACAGTTATTAATAGTGTTGAGGTTCCTGACTGTATAGATGAAATCCCGCTTATTGCTGCTCTTGCTCTGTGTGCCGAAGGAACTACAATGGTCAGAGGGGCAGAGGAGCTTAAAATTAAAGAAACAGACAGGTTGCATGCTATTTCAGTACTTATAGAATCCTTAGGAGGAACAGTAGAGATACTGAACGACGGTTTTATTATAGAAGGGCCTCAGACACTTTCATCCGGTACTGTGAAATCCATGGGGGATCACAGAATAGCAATGTCCGGGGCGATTTTAAGCACTTGTGTTAAGGGCGGGATTACCGTAGAAGGGTTTGATGCGGCATCTATATCATACCCGAATTTTATAGAACATTTTTCAACTCTGGGCGGTTCGACAGATGCATAGAAAGCTTGTTTTGAATTTTGGTTTTAAAAACTCGATAATAACTATTGGTGAGAAACCCCTTTTTGAGAAGATTAGTAACGGAGATTCACTCTATGTGTTTGACTCTACAACATATTCCCTGTTCAGAAAATTGATATTGGGCAACAGCTCTGGTTATGGCCGTATAAAAGCTGAAAGAATCGCGGTAATTGAACCGGGTGAAGTCAACAAGATATGGAGAAGTGTGGAGCTTATCATTAAAGAGGCCTTTAAAAACGGCTTAAGCAGAGACA
>QNBI01000373.1 GCA_003641675.1 Spirochaetota bacterium
AAGAACATACCTCATAATTGTTCCGCCCAGACTGCATATGCTAAAAAGTATTCCAGCAGTTTAAGCGCAGTTTCCTTTCTATATACGGCAGTAGAGCGCTGATCATCTATCGGCCGGATAAGTCTTCCGTAGTTTTTCTTTATCTCCGCTAATCCCTTAGAAATTTCAGACTGATTTTTACCGACAATGGTTTTTTCTATCTCTTGGGACCTTATAACTACCGGAGCAACCGCTCCGAAAGCTATCTTTAAATCTTCTATTTTTCCGGCATCTAGCCTGGCAAAACCTGCAAAACTCAACTTAGAAAGGGCATTTGCCTTTCTTGTACCCACTTTCCTGTATAGAATCCTGTCGAAATTTTTTAGAGGAAATTTAATCTCCCTTAAAAGCTCATCCGATTTAAGATCATTTTTACCTGGTCCCTTTATAAAGTTATCCACTGCTACTTCACGTTCTCCGTTCTCGCTTGTTAAAACGAGAACAGCATCCAGGCAGTATAAAACCGGTATAGTATCTCCAGCAGGGGAAGAATTACAGATGTTTCCGCCGATTGTAGCCATGTTTCTAATCCCGGGTGCAGCAATCTGCGAAACCGCCTCCTTAAGGATTTCAGGAATATAAGCATTTTCAAGAAGCGCAGACAACTTTGTACCGGAACCTATATGTAGAATTTCGCCGGAAACTTTTGAATCCGTCTCGATATATTTAAGTTCATCGAGCTGTCCTATGAATATAACAGGGTTCTTAAAGTCGGGAAGGTTCCCCGCAGGTTTTCTGTACTTAACCATTAAATCTGTACCGCCTGCTAACGGGAGAGCATGGTAATCCGCCCGAATCTTAACTGCCTCCTTAAAAGCTTTCGGTGAAAAAGTTCTTACACCACTTGCCGCTTCTACCATAGGCCGTTTCCTTTTTCCGCTGCTTTTTTTATCCCTCTAACAATCGGGTCGTATCCGGTGCATCTGCAGAGATTACCCGATATACCTTTACGTATTTCCTCCTCCGAAGGCTTCGGATTCCGCTTTAGAAGCGCTTCGGTAGCCATAACAAACCCTGGAGTGCAGAAACCACACTGTACAGCGGACTCCTCTGCAAAGGAATCCTCTATTACTCTGTACCTTTTGGACTTTCTGTAGCCCTCTATTGTTTCTATTTCCGCTCCGGCAACAGCGCCTACGGGGATTATACAGCTATTTACAAGTTCACCGTTTAACAGTACAGAACACGCCCCGCATTCACCTTCTCCGCACCCCTCCTTGACACCTGTAAGTTTTAAATCGTCCCTTAAGACATCGAGAAGCCTCTTAAGCGGGTGTACCGTAACCATAACTTCTTTTCCATTCACATTAAGCTTTATAGCTTCCGGTTTATTTTCTTTCATACAAAACCCCTTATTCCTAAAAAACATGTGCCGAACATTCTGTAGCTGTATAAGGTTCAGCAGGTACTAAAAGTCTGTAGACAATAATATTTTTTTTTAAAACAGATGTAAAGGTTGTTTGCCAAATTAATCAGGATTAAGCGCTTCTATATCTGCAAGGTCTTTTTTCCTTCCAGTTTTTCTTTTGTTTGTAAGCAATTCGTTTTTGCCTATAAAAAAAACAGAAACATCTCCTAAAGAGCCGCTTGCTTTCTTATCCCATGCAGTACTCCACGAAACCCCGTCAATACTTGTAACAAAATCGATTCTTAAAGGCGGAACACCGAGCTGTATAATCATATCCGGTGTTTCAAAATCTGCTGCAGAAAGATCCGGATCTGTAAAACCAAATTCACCAAGACTTTTCATTATTCTTTTTACATTTTCTTTGGAAGTATCAATAAATAAATCCATATCCCCTGTAAAGCGGGGTGCACCATAGAAAGCCACAGCATATCCCTCAATGACAAGGTATTTTACCCTATTTTTGTTTAGTAATAGTAATAATTCTCTGAAGTCTTTGGGGATATTTACCATAGTACTGTTTCCTTAAAAATTCTACTGTTTCTATACGCTCTTCCGGTGAGCGGCTGAGCCAATAGGATAAATCGTCAGATATAATTTTCCTGTTGTGAAGCTTACTCTTTTTTACAATACGATAATTCATTGTTATACTATAGTATATAAAAAATAATCTTCTTACAAGTTAATAGAAACTCAAGGATAATTCTACAGATATACCACTTGGGGATTTATAAGGCCATGTTTTTCTATTAAAAGGCGATTTGTTTAATTTTTTGCCCCGTTCTATCTTGTAATTTATGTCCTTAACATATTAATATAAAATATGAAGAAACACATCGAAGCCGAAAGGTTAACAGGCACTTTTCTTAGAAGCGCAGAAAAATCACTCCTGTCATTTTTTGTTAAATTAATCCCCTTAAGAATAACACCGGACCATCTTACAACAATCGGGCTTGCAGGTTCTTTAATGATTGCGCTCGGTTATTTTCTCTGCAATTACAACATAGCATACCTCTGGCTTGCAAATGCAGGTTTCCTTATAAACTGGTTCGGCGACAGTTTAGACGGCAGTCTTGCCCGGTACAGAAAAATTGAAAGGCCTCTATACGGATTCTTTATAGACCATAATGTCGATTCCATCTCTATGCTGCTTATCGCCATGGGTCTTGGTCTCTCTCCCTATATGCGTTTCGATATTGCTCTCTACACATTAATCGGATACTTTATGCTCTCTATAAGCACATATATAAATGCATACGTACGGGGCATCTTTAGAATATCCTATGCAAAGATAGGGCCTACAGAGGTGCGGGTAGTTGCAATTATCGGCAATACAGTTCTGTTTTTTCTGGGACATAATCCCATTTTAAAAGTTTTTTCTGTCCGTATAGCTTACCTTGACCTTCTTGGTGTAGTTGTGGGTACTGCATTTATTACAGGCTTCTTTATCTTCTACTTTAAGGACCTGCATGAAATGGCAAAAATAGACCCTGTAAAAACCCCGAAAAACTCAAAGTCTTCCAAAAAAACCTAAAATGCCCTCTCTATGACTTTTTAACCATTTTCCCTATAGCATAAGAACCGAAATGATATATGCCGTTAGATTCAAGGAAAACTCCTATTGTAAGTATAATAAAGCGAGACCAGTCATAGGGCTGCACAGAAAGAACACGCCATAACGCAAGAAGCACAGATATAACGGCGGATGTAATCAGGGCAGGCGTACCATCTATTTTAAGCCATTTTTTAACTGCCTGTGTAATAGGTACGACAATAGAGGCAAGCCCGATAATTTCCGCAATAATATCAGGT
>QNBI01000374.1 GCA_003641675.1 Spirochaetota bacterium
GTTCTTTGCAATTAAAAGAAGAATATTGTAGTTATCCGGGGAAAGAATGGATGCCCTTTTTAAGTACTTAAGAGCATTTAAGTAATCTCCAATGAGAGTATATATTAAAGATAGTTCAACAAGCGGTCTGGGGTTATCCGGTTTTTCTCTTATGATTATGAGATAATCGTCTATTGAGCGGAATGGGAAATTAATGGTTCTGTTTTCCATATTTTTTGGGAAAACTTCGGGAAGGATGTTGCCTTTAATGCGTCTGCCGTTTTCCTTTCTTATAAGGAAAAAGTTATCCAGGTAGAAGTAGTATCTATTATCGTAGCGCCTTTTTTCGGTTACCTCAAATCTAATTCTGTGTGTGCCGGCCTTTAGTTTGGTTTCTCCGAATATATTCCAGTAGTAGGAAGGACTATAGTTTTCCACAACCGTTATATCTTCTCTGTATCTGTTCACCGGCTTGTTGTTATCGATTGTATATCTAAAGGGAGAAACAAAAGAGGGATAAAGATCATCCTTAGGTCCGGACGGGGTACCTCCGTACCACAGCTCGTAATCTCCGTCATTTTTAACAAAGAAAACATAATCTGCATAGAATGAAGCGCCTCCCTGAAGTCCGGAAGACCTGTTAAGCTGCAGTGTCCTTTTGCCCGAACAGCTGAAATTCAGCGTAGGTTCCCTGTTGAAATTTGTAGAAACAGCATCTTCTCCTTCTATGAAGATTAAATTCGGATTTTCCTTTGGGAATTCCGGGGCTATTTTTACGGCAGGGGCTTTGGGAGGGTGCTGCTGTTTTTCGTTGTTTGCCTTTTTTGCCTGCTCCTGTGAAGATACAGAAGCGACTACAAGGGTAAATATTATAACTGCAACAATAAGTCTTTTCATCTTTTAACTCCGCTTGTCTTAGAGTAATCTATATTATATAATAGTATCAAATTGGAAAAAAAACAGACTCCTTTAAAGATTATAGGCGAAATATCACTCTTTTCAATAATTATCGGCGCAACTAATATAATATTTGCAGGTTATCCAGGGTTTTTTCATTTTCCCTTTAATCCATATATAGATTTTTCTTTAATTATAGCTGCTTACTACGGGAAATACTACGGTTTTTATTCTCTAATTGCATCCGCCTTTACTATTGCTCTTCCCCTTCCCCTCGTACTATACCTTGTTCAGGGTAAAGGAGAATTTAACCTGATTTCGTACTGGAAGGAGCTTGGAACAATTTCTGTTGTACCCTTTGCCGTTGCTATTCTCGGGGTTTATGTATTCGGGCTTATCAGAGATGCACTTACCTCAAGAGCCCTAAGAGACCGGAGGAGGCTTAAGGAAATATCCCGTGATAAGGCTGCTCTAATGAAAGAGGTGAAGGCCCTTAAAACGGTAAATCAGGAACTTGAACAGCGTGTTTCCGGGCAGGACAATTCACTTACTACGCTCTATACGCAGATACAGAGCATACGGTCGCTCGACATGGATAAAGCTCTGTATGCACTTCTGGAAACAGTTAAACAATTTTCCGGGGCAGGCAAGTGTTCTATTTGGGAGTATAACCCGGACCGCAAAACGCTTATTCTTTCGGCAACTCTTGGATGGGATTCCTCTGAAAAGGTAAAAACGGAACTTCCGGATGTTGACTGTATAGAAGGATGGGTTGTACGTAACAACATTATTTTTTCTGCAAAGATGCTTCTGCAGTACGATAACTTAAGGCAGATGGATACAGGAAGAAACCTCTTTACAATACCTATTCTTGCAGGGAGGAAAGTGTGGGGAATTTTAAATATAGAGGAGATGCCTTTTGAAAAGTACAACCTTTATACAGAACGCATGATCCAGCTGATAATAACACTTTCATCAGGCGCTTTGGAGAAGGCACTGGAGTACGAAACAGTACTAAAGCAAGCGGAAACCAACTCTATAACAGGGCTTCCATCTTTTATACACTTTTCACAGATACTTTCGAACGAACTAAAGCGTGTAAAAATAGAACAGGGAAAACTCAGTGTAATTATTGCGGAAGTTGAGAATTTTGGAATTTTAGCAGACAAATACGGACATGATAACGTTCTAAGGCTTATAGTACAACTTGTAGAAACAATGACTAAGATTTCCGAAAATAAGGCGAGGTTTTTCCACTACAAAGGTGAGAATCAGATTGTTATACTCTATCCTAACCTCGACTTCGATGGAACTTCCCTGTTTAGTTTAAACCTATTAGAAGCGGTTAACACAGAGGAATGGGAAATAAACGGCGAAAGCGTATCTGTTGACCTTATCTTGGGTTATGCTTCGCTGTCCGGAGAAGTGCAGACGGCAGAGGACCTACTCGGGATAGCGGAAAATCTTATTGAAATGCAGAAGATTTAGAGAATGTTTAATTTTGACTACATTAAAACCAGTACTCCCGGATTTAAGCCCAAGACTCCTTCCGCTGCTTTAAAGGGTATAGAAGAAAACCTTTTTCCGGTTGAGGATTTTATTTACCTTGGCACTTCTGTTAAACCTATAAATGAAAAACCCTACGACATAGATACACTGGAGAGGGTTTTAGCAAAGCATAATCTTGACATTAAGACCTACACAATTCTAAATCGTATTTTCGAAGAATTAACGAGAAGCAGTGATCAGGAAACAGCTCTTTTTGCCGCTGAAAGCATTAATCTCATTGAGAACAGATATAATACCAAAATAGAGGATTTAAAAGAAAAACTGGAAGAGGGGGAGGATCATGAAAACCTTCTGGAGCTGGCAAGAACATACTATGAATTTGCCCTTTTAAATGAGAGAAAGGCAGAAATAAAGAGTTTCTATTTACGGGAATCCTTTAGGTATATCAAAAAAATTATCAGCAGGAAGAAGTATAAGAAAGAAGATATTCTGCTCCTTGTCAGAGTGCTTATAGAATTAAGAATGTACGACCAGGCCTTTAATATTTTAAAAAGGGTTAAAAATGAAACAGATCCGATGATTCTCTTTTTAAAGGCAGAGGTTGAGTTTCACAGAAGAAGACTTTCCGAGGTATTTCAGTACTGTATTCAGTTAACCGAGTATGGAGATGAACTAGATGAAACTATGAAGGCAATATTAGCCTTTTGGGTGGGTTTTTAATGGATAAGCGTTTGCGGGTTTGCCTTGTTTTAGAGGGCTCCTATCCTTTTGTTACAGGCGGGGTTTCTTCATGGGTTCAACAGCTCATACAGGGTATTCCGGAGGTGGATTTTATTCTATATACCATATCCCCTA
>QNBI01000375.1 GCA_003641675.1 Spirochaetota bacterium
CAAGTTCCGGAATAATTCTGCTTAAAAGCCCTGTTTCATGCATACAGATAAATCCTATGGAGGGTTTATCCGCTTTTAATATGCGCAGTATCTCCTCCCGTATTCTCTCCATTGAAATATTACTAATAACACTGACATATTTCTTTATGGCAAGTTTTGTATTAGTCTCTATTTTAAAATTAAGCTGCGCAGAAAATCTGCAGGCCCTTAACAGTCTAAGGCCATCCTCTTTAAATCTGTTTTCAGGTACACCAATGGCTCTTATGAGTTTATTTTTTATGTCGGCCTTTCCGTTATTAGGATCGATAATCTTATTTGCAGATAAATCGTATGCTATTGAATTAATAGTAAAATCTCTTCGTTTCAAATCTTCATATACAGAAGGAACAAATTCTACAATTTCAGGATGTCTGGAGTCGGAATAATTGTACTCTATCCTGAAAGTTGTTACCTCAATTTTAAGGTTTTTAAAGAGGACAGTGACAGTTCCGTGTTTAATACCAGTCGGGATCACTTTCTTAAATAATTTTAAAACAACTTCCGGTTTTGCGTCCGTTGCAACGTCGTAATCTTCTACTTTACGCTTCATTAAGGCATCACGCACTGCTCCTCCTACAATATAGCAGGAGTATCCTTTAGATTTAAAAATAGCGGCGAATTCATATAGTGTTTTGGGAAAGTGCATTTTAATCAGGGTAAATAACAAAGGCATACAACGTCAAGACAAAAAAGCAGCCTTTTTAAAAGGCTGCTTTAGTATTAGTTCTTGTACTAATTCTGTTACCAGTAAATTACGCTGATTTATCTAAATAACTGCAACACTGATTGCGGTTTGGTGTTTGCCTGGGCAAGCATAGCTGTCCCTGCCTGTACAAGAATCTGGTCTTTTACAAAACTGACCATCTGCTCTGCCATATCAACATCACGAATTCGGGATTCCGATGCCTGCAGATTTTCTGCACCAACAGCAAGCCCTTTCATTGCAAATTCCAGCCTATTCTGATATGCACCTAAATCTGCTCTTTGTTTGTTTACTATTTTAAGGGCATTATCGAGAACACCTATTGCAATGTTTGCCCTGTCCGGGCTTGAAAGTGATATAAAGGTGGCAGAATTTGGAAGGCCGTTTGTTCCCTGAATACCCAGTCCTTGAGCTGTCATGGTTCCTATATATACCCTTTCACGCTGGTCCATATTTGCGCCGATCTGAAACCACATACTGGCTGTTATTATGTTTTCTCCAGTAGGACGTGCAAATCGTCCTGTCATAACATTCATTCCGTTAAACTGTGCATGCGAAGCGATTCTATTAACTTCGTCAACAAGCTGGGATACCTCTACCTGTATCTGCATTCTGTCTTCGGGTGAATAGATACCATTGGAACTCTGCACGGCAAGCTCTCTTATTCTCTGTATTATATCTTCTGTTTCCTGAAGATACCCCTCAGTTGTCTGGATAAAAGACACGCCGTCCTCTGCATTCTTTTCTGCCCTTCTTAGACCTCTAATCTGAGAACGCATTTTCTCGGATACAGCCAATCCGGAAGCATCATCACCGGCTCTGTTTATCCGATAGCCGGAAGAGAGCTTTTCCATATCTTTGTCTACAGCCATGTTGTTGAATTTCAGCTGGCGCTGGGCGAAGATGGCACTCATGTTGTGATTGATAATCATACAATCCTCCTTGATAATATTTTAAGGACATCCTTGTCCTTATGTACCTGTTTCAATGTTCGGTATATTGAAAAGCCGCTTTAGCAACTAAATATTTTTCTTTGGTTAATTGAAGTAAAAAGATAAACGGTGTATTTTAGTTGATAAAGGTATAAAAATGACTGGGATTTTATTAATTGGCGGAAAAGGACCGGATAAAAAATATTTTAGGTCAGTAATAAAAAATTATAACTTTGTTATTGCTGCAGATTCCGGCTTTGACCTTGCTCTTTCACTGGAAATTAAACCGGATTTAATTGTGGGTGATATGGATTCAATTTTGGATAAGGAGACTCTTAACAGTTTTCCTGCTGAAAAAATAATACAGTATCCTAAAGATAAAGATGAAACCGATACGGAAATTGGTTTGCGTATTTTTAATGATATGGGTTATAATAATATAGCATTAGCGGGAGGAGGGGAGGGCCGGCTTGACCACCTTTTTGGTATTTTAAATATTTTTAAGCGTAAATATCATCCGAATCTATGGATAACCAAGAGGGAGGAGGTATATTATATATCAAAACAATTTCATAAAGATGGCTGGCGGGGAAGTACCGTGTCTATATTTCCTGTCGGCAAGTCAGCAGGCGGAATGAGTTCCATTGGCTTAAAATGGCCTCTTAATGGTTTAATCTGGGAAGAAGGATTCTATGGAATAAGCAACCTTGTTACAGAAGATGAACTATATATAAGTGTTGATGAAGGAGAGCTTTTATTGATAAAGAACAATAATCTTGAAGGTAATAAACATGACTGATAAGACAAAACTAGAAGAGCTTTCAAGTGAACTCCCGGAAAAGGAAAGGAAAGAACTCCTGGATAAAATCACAAAAAGGATGAAAAAGGAAGAGAAGGAAGAAATTATACATGTAGAGTTAAAAGAGGACGAGAGAGACAAGATTATTGCCAATGAAATGGACCAGCTTACTTTTTTACAGAGAGTTATCCTCTGGTTTAAAAAGTTTTTTAGCGGGAAAACACCGAAGGAATCCTTTCTCGATCTAAAACTTGCAGGTCTAAAAAAACGGATACATCAGATATCCCCTGGACTTACTGGTTTCGAAACAAGAAACCTCACTCCGAAGTTTGCGAAAAGACTTTATGATGTCTATAAAAATGTATACCCTCTGTTACCATTCTTCAGGGTGTTTTCTAAAAAAAGTGAATTCCGTCATAATGCAACGGCATTTCTCGTTGAAAAAAAATATGATAGGGTAAAGAAAAGTATAGGAGAATTCATTACCATCGAGGAAATGGAAGAGATATTTGCAACAACAGGCTTTGAAGATGAAATTAAAAAAGAAGTTCTAAAACGGCTAAATAAATATTTAAAGTCGATTCCCGAATCTTTATTTAATGAAATAGAAGCCGGAATAAAAACTTTCAGTTATCTTGAAAAAATTATCTTTTTTCCCTATGGCACTGTTTTTCAGTACTTCCATTATAATTTAAATGAAACGCCAGAGGATAAATACCCTTTCTTTGAATATGCACCCGTTATGCTTTTGTTAGATCTTTTA
>QNBI01000376.1 GCA_003641675.1 Spirochaetota bacterium
CGCCAATAATTAAATCCTGGATTAATCGCCGTTTGTATCTCTTGCTTTTACGGTAATTCCAGGAGAAGATCCGGATTCACCTGTAATTGTAATATCTGCAGCACCGCCGGACGAAATGTCTCTGGACTGGATACCGTTTGGCCCGCTGCTTAAAAAGGTGTAGGCACCTGCTATAAATGAAGTGTTATTGTTCGAACCTATTAAAATATCCGTGTAGCCATCGCCATTAATATCGTTGTTGTTTCCAACGGTGAAGGATATATAAGCAGGAGGTGAATAGAAATCGTTATTGTCTACACAAACTATCTTTGCAGTATGATGTGTGCCCTGCCTCCATGCAGCGGTACCTGAAGGAAATTTAAATTTCCATGTTTTAAAAACATCAGTCCCCTTTGTATTGTCAATGTCGGAATAGGTACTGTCATCCAATAATATCTTAATAGCCTGTATTTTGGTATCGTCCGAAGCTTCTCCTAAAATAAATCCGGAATGGGTGATACCGCCATCTGCAATATTTAGCACATTCACGGTCGGGTATGTATCATCCGGCAGAGAAATCATCTTATATACAGATTCATTTCCCGATGCATCTTTTACTACAATATTAAATGAGTATAAAGCTAAGCTTCCGGAGAGGCCGCTTATTGTTTCTGTATATTGTTTATTATCCAGTCAGTAAATGCAGATGCGTTCTTCTCTATTTCATCGATAGTTGATATTGAAAGGCCTGTTGAGTAGTATATACGGTATTAAAGTTTTTCTGCCGGTGTGGTATCATCTATCGCAGGCTCCCAGCTTATTGTTGGCGAATCTAGAGTGACATGGGAAATAACAAGGCTCCCGTTACTTCCTGGTACGGGTGGGTTAAAATCGTCTGTATGTTCTGTTATATTGTTTGATATTGTTTTGTTAAGATTGAAGGAAAAGACAGCCGAGATGAGTAAAATCAGCAGAGATTTCAGAATATGCTTTTCCAAAACTGTCTACCTTCCTGTGGTGGACTTGATCTTTCTATCCTGGCGCTGAAACCTTTATCTATAATATATAGTATCATATAGTTTATTGTAAATCAATAATGAGGTATATCATAAATAAATTCATTTTGTATATTTATTATAGCTTAGTACTTTTAGCTGTATGCGGCATGAATTAACGAGAAATGGTGTATATTGTTGTAAGCTGTATTAAACTTCTTCCGGATTCCATAGAATTTTATAATTAAGAGAATCTAAAAGTTGTTCGTATTCTTTTTTATTTAGTAGAGGTTTATACTTTGAGATTATTTCTTTTGCTTTTCCCCCGTCTCCGTAAAGAAGATCAACAACAGTAAGCGCATTTATCTTAGCAGGAATAATAAAAGCCATTTCCTCATCGGTAATTTTAAAATCTTTAGAATGAAGGTCTCCGGAGAATCCTCCTACCATTGGATGAATACCAGGTTTTAGGTGTGTTAGATCTCCCATATCCGTTGAACCTCCGAAGGCGCCCCGAAAAAGAACATTTTCTTTTCCAATAAGATCGGCTGCATTCTGTGCCATGAGTTTTTGTAATTTATCATTATTAATGAGCGGCATGTATCCTGCTGTTGTTGTTATTTCCACACGGGCTCCAACTCCCATAGCGCCTGCCTTAAGGGCTCTATCAACCTTTCCATTGACTTCCTTAATAGCGGAAGTAGTTCTTGCACGTACATACATCTCTGAAGTTACCTCGCTTGGTACCACATTTACACTATCTCCGCCTTTAGTGATTATAGGATGGACCCTGACCATATCTTCGTCTTTAAATGTTTCTCTCTGTGCATGAATAGCTGCAAGAGCAATATTAAAAGCGTTTAACGCATTTATTCCTTTATCGGGAGCCAGGCCGGCATGAGCTGCCCTTCCTAAAAAGCGAGCATATTTCCCTACAAAGCCGTTACTGCCGTCTGTAAAAAATACTTTTCGCCCGGGAAGTTCGGACTGTGCATGATTCATAATCATTAAATCGATATCATTGAATTCGCCAAGCCTGGCTAACTCCTGCTTTCCGCCGAAATATTTGATTTTTCCTTTATCTTTAAGCTTCTGTCTAAACTCAAGATTAATAAACTCTTCTGCCGGGACCGCAAAGAGCACAACCTTACCGCACAATTCATCTGTAACTTTCCTTAAGCCGAAACCGGCACCAATCATCCAGCCTACTTGAGCAAAATGTCCGCATGCATGCACTGCTCCGGTTTCGGGGTCGGCAGCTGGATGCTCGGGATTAATTAGAGCATCCAGTTCCGATAGAATGCCTATGCAGGGACCCGGACGGGCACCCTTAAGAGTGCCCCTGATACCGGTAAGAGCAAGGCCGCTTTTTGTTTTAATACCCCACTCTGTAAAAACATGCTTTACCTTTTCTGCAGTTTTATATTCTTTGTATCCTACTTCGGGTTCTGCAAAAATAGATTTAGCGAGAGAGATAATTCTATCCCTGTTACTATCTATTTCCTTTAAAACTATTTGTTTTAATTCTTTTAATGTCATATCAAGCCTTGAATTTTGAGAACAATCTGAGCAATTATTGCAGAACCGAAAAAGGTTCCTATAAATACAAAAACAGCAACAACGAGAAGTTTCCAGCTGAGTTGTTTTAATTTAGCTACTTTCATACCAACTGAAATACCTGCAAAAGCAAGAATCGGAGTAGTGGTACCTAAAAAACTGACATCTTTAGTATAACTCAGTACAAATTCTGACGTCGGTACAAAAGGCATTGTAAGAAGCAAAGCAATAAGAGAAGCCCATGCAAAAGCAGGAAATTTCAATTTCGGAGTAAAATCCTTTATAATAAGCGCCACCATGCCAATTAGCATAATAAGAAGCATGCCGGGAACAGCTTTGCCTATGGAAATATCATAACCTATACGCTGTCCTATGAGAGTAATGATTGCTACCAATAGCATTACTTTAAACTGATTTAGAATTTTTGTTCCAACTGCTTCCATCACTTTGCCTCCTTATTGCGTTCTATCCATGGCTTAAATTTCTTGTACAGCCAGTTGGTAAAGGGAAGACCAAGGAAAATAACACTGTACATACCGGTAATGCCTGTGAGAAGATTACTCGTAGCAGCATAAGCTAGAATTGTATCTTTCATAGCCGGTACTGCAGTGGAAAGCGAGGCTGAAGCTGCTGTCATCATACTTGCACTGCCGATACCGCACGCCATAGCTAATGCATAGGGGTGCAAACCGGTGATAACGGCGA
>QNBI01000377.1 GCA_003641675.1 Spirochaetota bacterium
AACAGCCTCTATGTTCTCTTTCTGAATTGCCCGATACACTTCCTGTCTGTAAACTTTCACATTTTTCGGGGCCTGGATTCCAAGCTTTACCTGGTCTCCTCTAATATCCACAATGGAAATCTCTATCTGATCCCCTATCATTATGCTTTCATTTAATTTACGCGATAGTATCAGCATGTTTCCTGCCTTACCGAAGCAAGTTCATCCAGTATTTTATGCCGCACACGCCATTCGGGATTAAGAGAGATGGACTGTCTTCCTACCCGGGTTTTTTTATTTATGATAATCGGGCCCTGAAGATTTGCAGTCATATCGGAACTGTTCTCGGGAATTGTAACAATTGCAAAATCAAGAATATCTTCCTCCGATTCTATGCCGATCTCCTTGAGCTCCTCCTTTTCCACTTCCAGCCTATAATCCGGCCGGAATATTCTCGGATTTATAAGCACAAACGCAATTTCTACAACATCCAGAGACTGCAGCCAGTAGAACGGCTGCTGCCGAGCATCGAGCAGAACATAGTCCTTTAGACTTTCAAAACCCAGTATCCCGTAGGGAAAGAATATTTTCTGCCTTTCATCTACTTCTATGGAGCCGTACGGCTTTGTCTCTACTTTTATCATAAATATTCCCGTCCTTAAAATTCCTTTAGAATAGCCCTCGAAAAACATCTGCTGCCTTGTTTAACCACCTACCGCAGGAAATCCAGTAACGTCGGCCTTAATACCCTAGAAGCAGTAGAGAGAGCAGCCTGATGCGTGTATTCCAGCATCTTTAAATCCGTAACCGCCTTGCTTAAATCGAGATCCGTCTCATTGGAATCCATCTTCACAAAATCGGGTATTATAGTATTGAGGCGTTTTAACGTGACTTCCAGCCTCGCATCCTTTGCACCCACCTCTGCAATAGTGGATGTTAGACTGTTTATTGCCTTGTCGATACCTGCAAGCCCCGAACTTCCCACAGCCTCCGCATTCCCCTTAAAGAGGCTGTCTCTTAAGTTGATCATCATGTCAAATATGGAACCGCCGAAAACCCGTGATGTTTTGTCATTGTTAAGCGGAGGATTTTTACTTACAGAAGATACAACGCCCAAATCCTGAAGAACAGTTCCATTTCCTCCGTCTTCCAGCCACATCTGGTGCGGAAAGGTTGTCTGAAGCGCAATCGAGTTCTTTATAGGATCCATCCTTGCCTTTACAGGGGCGGATGAATCGTTGATTTTGCTTATTATAGCATAAACATTGTCACCTTCATTTATATTAATTGTGACGCCGTCTATCCTTATTTCCGAATTTACCTGGACCCTGTAATTCCTTGCATCTATATTTGAGTAGATCTGCTGATTCTCCGCCCAGAATGCATAATTACCGGGGATATTTGCAGATGTATATGCAGCTTCGGATATTTCACCTGCATTTTTACCGATATCTCCTATGTAATCCACCGAAGTTATGACCTCACCCTTTGCTCCAGGTACATTACCTGTATTTATACGGAATGGTGTAGTACTGTTTTTAAACCCGGAAAAGAGCATTTCCCCGTCCGCCTTTTTGGAATTGGCTATGGCAACAAATTCCTTTAGAAGCTCATTTACCTCCTGCCCGAGATATGCCATCTGGCTCTTATCCAGCACACCATTGGCTCCCTGAACTGCGAGCTCCCTGACTCTCTGCAGGACATTGAGACCGTCGCGAAGATACCCCTCTTCTATGGAAAGATTTCCCTTCATATTTTCTACATTTTTGGAGTACCGCTTCATCCTCGTAATTTCCGACTTATAGCGCGTTGACTTAGCAGCTGCGAGGGGATCATCCCTTAAATTCTGTATTCGTTTCTGCGAAGACATCTTGTTGTTTAGCTGGTTAAGCTGCCATTCCCTTAAACGCATATAGTACTGTGTATCGAAATTAGACTGATTCGTGCTTATCCTCTTCATATTTCTTTAAGCTCCTTACACTGCCATTCTGTTTATAATTAGGTCCAGCATTTTATCAACCTCAGTCACAAACCTCGCTGCTGCTGCATATCCATGCTGATACTTAATCATATTTGCTACTTCCTCATCTATATTTACACCGGAAATAGATTCCCGCTGATCTGTAAGTTCTTTAATAACAAGCTTTTCCGTTTCCAATGACTGTGATGCCTGTTCTCCTTTAAGTCCTATCTCTGCTGTCACCATGCTGAAATAATCGTCGAAGCTGTTTATAAGGCCTACCATTACAGGCTGTGTACGTAAATCGGCAATTGCCAAAGCTGCAGAACCGTCACCTGCCCCGTTGGATTTGCCGTTATAGCCGAAGGCAGAGGCAATACTGCCGGGGTCCTTTATAATTTTCGGATTTACAGTTATCCAGCCGGAAGGATGCGCCAGCGGCGCTACTGCAAAATCGGCATTTTTGTTTAATCCCAGTACAGCATCTGCCTTTGCCCAGTCATAGGCTCCTGCCTGGCCTTCAGCGGATAACAGGCCCGCATAACCTGCTAAAAACTGTCCCGAATCTTCTGCATGACGGATAACAAAATCCGGATTTGCAGAATTAGCCGTAGGCACACCTTTTAAAGACAACCGTCCGGAGAAATCCAACCTCGCTGCAACCTCTGCCCCGGAAAGATTTATCCGTTTAACAATAGCCTCTACCGTGTCGGTAGGATAATACGGAACTGTTACATTTCCATCTGCCCCTGCAAAGGTTAATACGCCCTCGAGTCCTATCTGATCCTTTGCCTTAAGTTTGTTGCTTCCCGTTAATCTGAATATATAGGAAGAATCATACTGGCCGTCTCCGTTTCTGTCGTAGTTTCCCGATACATTATTAATAAAGGGATATTCAACAAAGAAGTTGTTGTTGGTTTCGTTGTTAATGCCGTACCCTTTTCTATGAATTTCATTAACAAGATCAATAAAATTAACGGCCATTAAATCCAGCTTCTGGATTTCCTCACGCGTATCCACATCCCGGAGTTCTAAAAGCGAAGCTAATTTGCCTCCATTAAAGTATGTCTTTACCCCGCCATCCTTCCATACAACATCCGAGTAACCTTCGTTGTTGGGGTTAGGTTTTAACGCAAGCTCCTCATAGTGGCTACCCTGTACAATATGCATACCTCCGGAATCTATTGTAAATTCATCGGGGTCGCGGTTGTTTATTGTAATGTTAACAAGGGAGGAGAGTTTTTCCACAAGCAGGTCTCTCCTGTCCAGAAGGTCATTGGGGTTGTCTCCCATA
>QNBI01000378.1 GCA_003641675.1 Spirochaetota bacterium
CTGTTTTCCAGCAGACTGTACCTGTAGAACTCAAACATTATTCGGCCCATCTCGCCGCTTCCGGTAAACTGTATATTCTTCTTCATAAGTTCATCACTAACGGCATATTCATAATTGGGGCCGGTTTTAAGTACAGGCGCCTCACCGACATGATTATAAAATAGACCTTGCTTAATTTCTACCTTTCTGGTAGTCCGCTTAACTCCCGTTATTTCCTTATCCCAGCGGATAAACCAGAATCCGCTGCCGTTCTTTTTGGTTTTACTGTAATTATCATTTCCGTAGCGAGTTGTGTACTGTTTTGGTGTGTCTGCTTTGCCGAAGATTTTCTCCATAACCTGCTTCATCGTGTTCATTGCTCTGTCTATAACTGTCTGGATTTCCATAGCACTCATGTTTTTCAGGCTGCCTGCATCGGCAATTTTTTCAGGATTTAGGCTTAGTCCGCTCGGCAGTATAAAGTATTTATAACTTTCAATTTCCTTATGCTCCCATTGATCTCCGTTTAGAACAGTACTGTCCGTTAATATATCCTTTGTATAGGCATCCCCGGCCCGCTTGTACCCTGCGCCTGTAAACGTGTTATCGAGGCTCTTCTTAACTCCCCCGTTTGCGCTATCTATGTTTTCTTCCATATTCTTTGCAGCTTTCTTTATACTCTTTAACGCTTTGGCTGCAGTAATGTAGAGGATCTGTTTCTCTATCTCCTTTTTATCCTCGCTTTGAAACTTCTCAACCAGATTTGCTATACTGTTTTCACCGGAAGAGGAAAGAGAAAGTATTCCATCGGTAATAGTGTTGGTACCTGCTATAAGATTATTGCTGTAGCGCGCATCATTTAAGAGCTTTGCAAGTCTCCCGCCTGTTAGACCTTTAATTATATTTTCTGCTTTGGGAATTTCTATCGCCAGATCTCCTATATTTCCCATATTTTCCATATCGCCTATTGCCGTTTCTGTCTGCGTCGCCCCTCCATCTGCGCTTAAGCCTATTGTGTCCAGTATATTTTTGTTCCCGGCAAAGGCTGCCTTTATAGCCGTGTCATTTATCCATTGATTTTTTGCATTTAAAAAATTGCCGTATTTTTTATTCCAGAGGTCTTTTTTATCCGTATATTCCTGCCGGAACCTCTTTACCCAGTCTCTCCTGCTCCCCTCAAACTTCCGTACCGACCGGCTCCACTCCGAATTACCCTTCCGCATTATAGTCTTAATGGAATCCTGCCATTGAGTCTTTCGGAATTTCAGGTTTTCCCACATCAGGTTCCATTCGTGTTCTTTTATCTCGGCATATCTTTCGTACCTTCCGGTATTCAACGCAAGTATTTCGTTTTTTATCTGCACAAGCGCCTTTCGCTTGCTCACTTTAAGGCTTTCATATTTCGAACTGTCAAGCTCGTCCGCCAGTCCGGCAGATGTCTCCAGCATCCGCATATCATGCGTCCTGTCTGTATAAGCACTGTTTTCATAGGCTTTCTTTGCACTTTTTACAAGCTCCGAGTATAAAATTTCCTCTTTATTGTCTGATGCTTGGTAACCGTCGATCTGCCCAGCTGCCGGTATTTCCAGGCTATCAAAATATTCATCGTAGTTTGCACGGGCTTTGAAATATCTGCTCCGTGTTTCTTCCTGTCTTTCTTTAAGGCCTGCGGTTGTCAGTTTAAGCCTTGAAAAGGCGGCGGTTTTTTCGTCCTCTGCAACTTCTCTGTAGTTTAGCAGCAGAGAACTCAAATTTTTCCTGCTGCCATTTGCAACCCCTGCACTGTACCCGCTTATAAGTTTTGTCAGAAGCTGATTATCATCCATCCCTTTGAAATCCCCGGCCTTTATGCCCAAAAACTCTCTTAAACTTAAGTTTTTCTTATTTAAAGCTTCAAGAATTGCATTTTTTAAACTTTCATCACTTACAGTTTCCTTCCCGTTTCCCTTCCCTTCCATTCTGCTCAGAGATTCCTCTGCATCGGTTAACTTTTTTGCAAGGCCGGAATTCCTATTTATTCCGCTTGCAAGACTTTGTACAGAATTAAAATAATTCGCGCCCAGCTTGTCCGGAGCAGCTTCACCCCAGCCGCTTAAAACATCTTTAATGTTCTTTTTGGTTAGTGCTGCTGCGATACTTTCTATCATGCCGTTCCCGAATACTGCAAGTGCATTAACTATTATTGCTACACTAAGCACCTGCCCTATGAAAGGAATAAATGCCGCCGCCGCTGCTGCTGCAACCATACAGGCATAGATCTGCATTAATCTGCTGCCTGCTCTTTCATGTGAAACCCGTATCGCATCCATCCGGTCGAGTACATTTTTTTTAAAATTAACTTCAAAGTAGTTGTTAATAAGCGATCTCTGAAGATCCAATCCCATGTCTTCGGAAAAAGCGTAGAATCTAAACAGTTCGTTTTCTTTTCTGTTTCCCGTAACTTTCTTGTAGGCAGCCTGGCCCGTGCTCTTTAGTTGATCCTCCCATCCCTTTCCAAGCACATGCTTAACCGTAGCAGCCTGGCTTCCGATTACTGCAGAAGGCTCGAGGCCTTTATGTTTATCTTCCCAGAAATTCTTTATGGTCTCCTCTGTACTGTTTTTGCCGTACTGCCCGCTTGTTGAGTACATATAATACCAATAGGCTAAAGACCAGTTCTTAAAAACTAAAGCAGCATCACCGGCGGACTTGCCTTTTAAAAACCCGGCCATATTCTTAACCCATTTTTTTCTGTCGTTGCTGTAAGTCGGACTTGAAACACCGTAATTTTTAAATGCTTTTTCCGCCTTGTTAATGGTAAATCCGTGTTTTTTGGTAAGGGCCTCCACAGTACCGCCCATATAAAAGTACATATCCCTGACATTATTATCTGCAAATACCTTTGTTTGTTTGCCGTTGGAGTCTATGCCGGTTTTTAATCTTATAACATGAGTACCGGATGGCTCCCCTCTTAAGGCAGAAGCTATTTCGAATTTGTCCAAACCCCCTGAACCGGTTTTTAACCTGTAAAAATCCGGAAAATCATATTCCTTACCTGGAGCTTCCAGATCTATTTCTTCCAAATCTATTCCGGCCCCGGCGGAGAGTATTTCATCAAGATTATCGTTATAAGCTTCTTTTGCCGCCTTAACCTCTGCAGTTTGTTTGGCTGTCTGCTCAGCAGTAAGGCTTAGTATCTTATCGAACCAGACGGCATTCTTAAAATTATTTACATAGCTTTTGTAGTTGTTCTCGTACTCACTGCTCTTTAAA
>QNBI01000379.1 GCA_003641675.1 Spirochaetota bacterium
TATTTTTCACTGTCTATTTGGCAATTGTTGCTAATCTCCAAATCCCCTGAATCTATATCTGTTCCCTGCTCTATGTCAGTAGGATTGTACTCGAAATGAGAGCCGCAACTGTCGCCTGCAGGACAATAATAATGACCTCCGCAAGTATCTGTCTGGCAATAAAAAGTTCTCCATTCTTTATAAATTTTATTGTCTGGTTTATTAAATGCAGCTCCATAATACCCATCTCTTTCACTGACATTTTCGCAACTACCTAGTCCGCAACCGCAATCTGCATCTGTATGTTGGCAGTAATCAGCGCAGTCCCCGCTAATGCAACGAGCACAGGCAACCCCGCTTGCATTATGACAGCACTCTGTTTCATCTCCATCTAATCTTGGATCGCAACTGCCATCAACACAATGAGTGCAATCATCATTGCAATTATAACCTTCAATATTAGTTATATTATGACAAATCCCGGAACTGCCTGTGCATTCCATACATGTCCCGCATAATGCTCCTACCGTACCTGCTGGTTTATAATTCCATGTTCCTGCATTGCAGTATATGCAGAAGTAGTCCGGATGTGTAACATTATCTGAATAGCACGATCCCTTATAAACACATTTGCTTGCCGCATTGCAGCATGCTTCATTATCATAGCTTGTACTGCAAATATCTTCTGTTATTGTTGATTTTGCGCATGTCTTGCTATATTCTCCGGCATCATCTCCACAGCAAGCATTTGGAAAAGAAGCACAATCGCCAGAAGAACAGCCTAAATTCCATTGTATCCTTGAATCAACATCTGCATTGCATTGATTACAAGTATTCTGGCAGTTGTCCGGATTATAATTTTTTGAGCAACAACTATCTTTTCCCGAACAGCCATCCATTGAATCGCATGGATAGTATTCTGTAAAAGTAGCACTCTGGAAACTTCCACTGCAATAATCTGTTCTGTCTGCATTAGATCCAGTATTACACTGCCCATTAGAACATTCAGCAGATGTTTTCCCATGACAAGTATTTGTTGAACTTGGATCATCTCCATCTCCTCCGTCGTCATCTGTTGCAGCAACCTCATAGTCACAGCAATTCTTCGTTGTAGAACTACAATCAGATGAAAGGAAAGGGATATAATATTCAGTTAGAGTTTGAGATGAGCAACTATCAGTATAAGTTGTATAAGGGCAGGATGTATCCCCTCCTGAACAAAGTTCATAATCTGTGCAAGTCCCTTTTGTTTTATATTCTTTTCCTCCATCAGTATCGCTTGCTGTATCTGAACAATCAATATAAGGATCATATCTTGTCCAATCAGAACCAGAGTCTTGGCATTTTCCTCCGGAACATCCCCAATCATCACAAACTCTATTAATGTCTCCATCTCCAGCGCAGACTGACCAACAATTTGAAGTATCATAATTATCACAATTATAAGAACTTGGAGTCCCTTCATCTGCACCATCACAGGTTCTATCATATACAATATTTCCATTGCAGTAATCATACCTTATATCATCAGATAAGCAAGAACCAAGAGAGCAAGATTCATAGTCAATTATAAAATTTTTTGTAGTCCAACTACTGCCAGAATCAGAACAGGTGTCAGAACCACAATTTGTGCAATTACTGGCGTAATCGCAATTCCCGGAACCATCACAATATCCTTGGCATTTGTATTGCCCTCCACTTCCTGGATAATTATTGTTCCCTGGTGAACTACATTTCCAAGCTGAATTGCATGGATTGGAACTGCTGCAAGAACCACCGGAACAAGCAGTTCCTGAACCGCAGTTATAGTAACTATAATAATTATATTGATTGCAACTTCCTGCACCATCGCATTCATATCTTGGAATTTTTCTCTGGCAGTTTCCATTACAACTGTAGCTCCCTGAGCCACAGTAACCAGTGGATGTGCAGGAACCTCCCGAGCAATGGGTGCCTGAACCGCAGTTGCTAACAGCAGTGCCGCACGTACCATTTGTGCAAACTCCATTATTTGATTTTGACTTAACGCAAATATTGCTACAGCCATTCCAGCCAGAATCAGTGCATAAACTATTATCATCTGCGCAAGTTCCGCCTGAACAGCTTTCGCATCCAGTGCACAGAGAATCATCATCTACACAGGTTCCTTCATTACCTGTTACCTTACAAGAATCACAAGTATTTGCACAAGCAGAATTACAGCAATAGCCATCTACGCAATTGCCAGAACAGCACTCTGTTCCTCCTGAGCATGTTTGACCATTATTTTTCAAAACAGTGACAGTAATACTTGAAGGAGAAGAATAGCCTCCATTATAATTAGAATCAAAGTAATATCCCATAATAGAATAACTTCCGTTATCAGATTTTGAAATATTCCATGTATGGGAACAAGATGGTGTTCCGCCACAATTATAGGAAGTCCACACACCATCCTTATACCATACATAACTTACATTATCGCTATCTGTTGCGGAAACTGTTACAGAGATTGTCTCTCCTGTGCACACTGTGGTTGGAGATACTGAAAGAGTGGCGCCATCTGCAAAAGCAACTTGCATACTAACTAATAAAAAACATAAAATTAAAGAAGCCAATAAGATATTTTTCATCACATTACTCATAATATTACTTTACTCTGATAACCACTCTGTGGTTTATATCATCATAGTACATTTCCCAGTTGCTGTTATCTACTTCAAAGTCGCCTTCAATCTTCACATTTCCGACAACATGCAGTTTTTCTGATGGTGTTGTTGTTCCTATACCAACATTTCCGCCAAAATATCCGGCATACTGCTTCCCGCCACTACCTGTTTCAACATAAATGCCATAACTTTTTCCCGGTGGATCCTTATTGTGGACAAGTATGCCTTGGGCAAAGTAATTATGATATTCATCCACTCTTAAATCATACACATTTACCGAGTGGTTAAGTTTAATGTGCCTGATTGAAATTATTGCTATCTCATTCTTCCCGTCAAAAAGATTCATCCCGACTTTCAAATCTCTAACTTTTTTCCATTCTCCATCCACATAGAAAGGATGAATGCCTGTTACTTTTATTTGATTGTTAATTAAATAATAATCTTTGGTTAAATGTTGATATGTTTTGGTTATCTTTGAGAAGACCGCTTTTTTTTCTTCCAATGAGTATGATTTTACTATATCGCCAACAGCTATATTTTCTATCTTTTTTTTCATTCCATTATATAGCTCTATTTTAGTTCCTGCCAGGAAACA
>QNBI01000380.1 GCA_003641675.1 Spirochaetota bacterium
CGAGAAGCTAAAAAATTTTGAGAGCTTGGCAATGCTTTTGGCGGATCTAAATTATGACGGCGAAAAGTTTATGATGACAAAATACTTTTTCGCGCAAGATTTGCTTAATGGCAAGAAAAGCGATAAAGAAGAAAGCGAGGAAGAAATAAAGGAAAAACTGACAAAGCAGAAAGAAATTATAAAAGAGTTTCCGAAAGACGAGTGTGGTAAGCAAATTATGGTGATTTATGTTGATATTTACGGAAACGAATTTCGGGAAAAATTTAATGTAAAGTAAACATTATGAAATTTATTTTTATTGATGAGATAGAGCAACCTAACAAGAACGAGAGTTTCTTTGGTTTTGGGGCTGTTATCATTGATTCAGCGAATTATAGTAAATTCAAGAACGAAGCTAACAAGCATTTCAAAAAATTGAAATGGCCAGAGAAAACAGAATTTAAAGGGCGATATTTATTTTCGCGGAAAGTGGATAAAAATATCACCATAGGTGAAAGGATAAATTTTGTTAATGAATTTTCAAAAATGTCTGTTGCTACCAAGAATGCTAGATATAGCTTTCTTTTTACATATAATTTTAGTAAAAAAACAAAAAAGAATTTTTTGTTGTTATTAGAAAAAATTGCTAAGCAAATACCAGCACCGCCAAAATGTAAAGGGGATAAATGTTTAGTGGGAATCTTTTGCGATAATATTGATTTTGTTAGTGCTAGTGATGCTTATAATACAATTTCAAGTAAACTGAAGAAAAAATTAACAATTTTTGAGCGTCCGTTTTGTGTGGATTCAGATAATAAAACTTTTGGAATAATGGCAGTTGATATTTTGTGTTATCTAAAATCATGGGTTGAACTAAGCAAAGATGATGATTCGGCACAAAAAACATTATTTGACTCTGCTATTGGAAGTATTGATAAAAGAAAATTAACAACGATTAAAGAAATTATTTCAAATGTTAAAAATATAAAGGTTATAAAATAGTTATGACAGAAAATATAAACAAAATACAAAACAACAATACCAACACCAAAATAGCAATTTTCAAAGGCAAAAAGGTGCGAAAAACTATTCATAATAACGAATGGTGGTTTTCGGTTGTGGATGTAGCGGCGGCTTTAACGGACAGCGCGAATCCCAACGATTATTGGTATAAAATGAAAATCAGGGTCAAAGATGAGGACGGGATTGAGTTATCGACAATTTGTCGACAACTGAAATTATTGGCTAATGACGGTAAAAAATACGCTACAGATTGCGCTAATACAGAAGGCATCTTCCGCATTATCCAGTCAATTCCATCACCAAAAGCCGAGCCGTTTAAACGCTGGCTGGCGTGTGTCGGTTATGAAAGAGTAAAAGAGATTGAGGATCCGGAGCTGGCAATGAAAAGAACCAGAGCCATTTATAAAGCCAAAGGATACAGCGATGACTGGATAGAAAAAAGAATGCGCGGGATTGCCATTCGCGAAGAATTGACAGACGAATGGCAGAAGCGAGGAGCAAAAGAACAAAAAGATTACGCCATTTTAACCGCGGAAATCTCCAAAGCGACTTTTGGCATTACTCCCGGCGAGTACAAAAAAATCAAAAAATTAAACCGAGAAAATTTACGCGATCATATGAACGACTTGGAGTTGATTTTTTCTATGCTGGGAGAACGCGCCACCACGGAAATAACCAAAACTGATGATTCGCGAGGTTTTGATAAATTGCAAAGCGACGCGCAAGAAGGCGGAAAAATCGCCGGCAACGCCAGAAAGGCGTTAGAGAAAAAAACCGGAAAAAAGGTTGTCTCTGATGAAAATTATTTAAACGCGTCGCAAAGCAAAAAACAGATTAAAGATAAAAAGTTATGACAGAAGGCATAAAAATTTACAAAACGCAAGATTTAGTTTTAAAAGTAAAGCAAAACTATGACCCCGCGAAGCTCAATTTGAAAAAGTGGGTGAGTTTTCTTGATGTACTTTGCGGTGATAGAGAATATCAAAAAGAAGCGATTAGAG
Source organism: Spirochaetota bacterium (assembly GCA_003641675.1). Classification (GTDB taxonomy): domain Bacteria; phylum Spirochaetota; class Spirochaetia; order SZUA-6; family SZUA-6; genus SZUA-6. Next base: position 2,004 of record QNBI01000380.1, read on the forward strand.
ACGCTATTATTTATATTGCCTCCGGCGAATACAGATCAATTGAGGATTTAGTAGAGGAAAATTTCAGAAAAAACGATGAATTGCAAAAGAGATACAAAAGCGTCCGTGATTATCAAAAAAACTTGCCTTTGCCGCATAAATTATCGGCGGTGATTGACTTGGCGACAGGAACGGGAAAAAGTTATGTAATCTACGGCATTGCTCAAATCGCTTTGGGGCTTGGTTTGGTAGATAAGGTTTTAGTGCTTTGTCCGTCGCTTACGATTGAGTCGGGGCTTAAAGAAAAGTTTGAAAAACTTTCGGGCGACAACAAAATTAAAGAAGCTTTGCCGGATAATGCCGTTCTTAAAAATCCGAGAATTATTGACGCAAACAGCACAATCAAAAACGGCGACATTTGCGTTGAAAATATCCATGCCGTTTACGAAAGGACGGGATCGTCCATAAATGACAGCTTAAAAGGAAATGGCGAGCGTGTTTTGGTGTTAAACGATGAGATTCATCATGCCTATAATTCATCAAGCGAAAAGGATATAAGGAAATGGAAAGCGTTTTTACTCAATCCGGATTTTAATTTCAAGTATATTTTAGGATTTACCGGAACGGCTTATATAAACGACGAGTATTTTAACGATGTTATCTGCCGCTATTCAATAAGAGAAGCCGTCAATGATAAAGTGGTAAAGTCAATTGATTATGTAGCCAAAGATGAAAATATAGATAAGAACGAGAAATTTCAAAAAATTTATGATAATCATGATGAGTTCGTTAAAAAATACCGGCTAATTAAACCGCTTACAATTTTAATTACAAAGGATATTTCCAAAGCAAAAACACTTCGGGAAGACTTGATTGATTTTTTGGAAAAACGAGAAAAAATATCGCGGAAAGCGGTTGAGAAAAAAGTTTTGATTGTTACTTCGCATAAGGACCACAAGAAAAATGTTTTGGAGTTAAAAAATGTTGACGACAAAGATAATCCGGTTGAGTGGATTGTTTCCGTTTCCATGCTTACCGAGGGCTGGGATGTAAAAAATGTTTTTCAAATCGTGCCGTGGGAAGATCGGGCTTTTAATTCAAAACTTTTAATTGCTCAAGTTTTGGGCCGAGGGCTTCGCATACCGGAAGAATACAAATCGCCGCAGCCGAAAGTCAGAGTTTTTAATCATGACGCTTGGAGCCGAAACATTCGCGGCTTGGTTGATGAGATTTTGGA
>QNBI01000381.1 GCA_003641675.1 Spirochaetota bacterium
ATTAAATTTTTCAGGTACTATTCCGGCTTTTATTGGAATATTAAGAAAACCCAATACCTCCGATAAAGAGCTTAAAGCAGTAATAGAAGCACTGGGAAACAATAGAACCGGAGATAAGGCGCTTATATACATTATTAAAGCGCTGGGTTCTCCTGCAGAGGATATAAGGGAAGCTGCCTCGGTGGCGCTTGTTAAGCTGTATAAAATACATCCGCAGCCGGTTGTAGGGGCTATAAGCGGTACTCTAGTGCGCAGTAAGGACAAACAAACCCTAATTTCCGGTACAGCTGTACTTGCACAGCTCGGTGATGAAAACTCTATGCCCATGCTTGTACCCCTTTTAGCCAGTCAGTATCCGGAGGTTAAGAAAAATGTTACCTGGGCTTTGTATAGAATTCATTCCAGAGCCAATACGAGAGCTGTAGATGAACTTAAAAAACTGGTTAAAAGTGATACGGAATTCCTCTCTGTACGTATTAATGCAGTAAGGGCTCTGGGAGCGATCGGGCTGGATTCTCCCCGGTTAAAAGTATGGGAAACTCTTCTCGATGTTGTTAAACTAAGAAGCGATAAATTTCTGGCTCTCCGGACATTTGCCGTAGAATCTCTCGGTGAATTACGAGAATCCAAACCGGCTATTATAAATACTCTCTCTAAAATCGCAGAAAGAGAAACAAATCTTGAATTAAAAAAGGAAGCGGTTTTAGCATTAAGGAAGATCGCATCGGAAGACACAGAGATGGAAGCTTCTCTTGTGCGCCTATTCCGTAAAAATAAAGATACAGAATTGAGAATAAGGATTATCGAAGCATTAGGGGATATGTATTCCTCGAAAACATCCGAACTTACTTCGGATATTCTAAAGAATACCCTTTCCTCTTCTCAGAAGAAACGAATTATTTATGCACTTTATCAAGTCGGTAAGGAAAAAGAACTTTCACTTATTATAGACATAGCTAAGGATAAGGACCTTTTCGATTATATTGAATCTCTCCTTGCCAATTCCAACAGGGCTAGACTGCTTGCGCTGGTTAAGAACAGACTTAAGTCGGAAAGCAATAATACTATTATTGATCTCCTCGATTCGCTTGAGTCTGAGATTGAGGGAAGTTATTAGGATTATCGCTACTAGGATTATCTATACTGTACAGTTTTTTTGATATAAAAAGCTCAACCATATCCTGGTTGAGTTTTCCGTCCATAGCATCATACTTGAGAATCGCAAGAGCCTTTTCCACCGGAAGACGGTTCTTGTACGGTCTGTCCGAAGCTATCAAAGCGTCGTAAATATCGGCAATACACATTATCTGGGATTCTATCGGTATTTCCGAAGCCCTCCGCCCGTTAGGATACCCTGAACCATCGAGCTTTTCATGGTGGTTCAAAGCAATTTCGGGAATTCTGGCGAAATCCGACGTCCACTTAATTTCCTTTAAAAACCTGTAGGTATGTTCTACATGGCTCATTATTGCCTTTCTCTCCTCCGGAGAAAGGCTTCCGAATTCAATACTCAGCATTTCAAGTTCATTATCGTTAAGCAGGGTCATTTCTCTGCCTGCAGAATCTGTAAACCTCTTTTTCCTCATCTTTTTAAGGAAATTAATATCCTCAGCCCTGGAAGGAATGGGGATATTTACTTTCCTGACAGTTTTTTCAAAAAGGTCCAGTTCTTTTAATATTTCCTGCCTCTTCTCTTCCGAATGAATATTTAGCAGAGTAGAAAAGCGGGCGCAGGCCGATCTTGCCATAATCCTCTCCAGTTCCCAGGGATAGAGTTTTTCCGCCTTTAACAGAATTGCCTCTGGTACACCTATTTTACCAAAATCATGGAGCAGACCGGCATACCGGAGCTGCTTTAGTTCATCTGCGTTAAAACTATACCCTGCAAGCGGCCCTGTTTTTTCTGCATCTACAGCAGCTGCAATTTTTACTACGAGCTCTGCAACTCTGCGTGAATGGCCTGCGGTAGAAGGCTCCCTTGAGTCTACGGCCAATGCAGAGGCCTCTATAAAGCTTTCAAGAAGCTCTTCTATTTCCCTGTAAAGCATAGCATTTTCTATACATACCGCGGCCTGCGATGCAAGCGCATCTATAAGCTGAATGGAGTCTTTCCTAAAAGGCCGCACTTCTCTGTTGGTTACAGCTTTATTTATAAGTTTGGTTTCCCTGTGCTTTTTACGGTTTATAAGCTGTACAATACCGATTACTTCACCTTCTCTGTTTAACATGGGAACGGTGAGCATGGATTTTGTGTGGTAATTGTACAATTTGTCATAGGTATCATAAAATGTAAACTCGGAATCTTCCGGAATATTATAGCAGTCGCTTAAATTTAAAGCCTGCTTTGTCAGGGCTACATATCCTGCTATACTGTTTGATGTTATCGGTATTTTAAATCTCTCATAAGATTCCTTTAGAGTATCCCCTTCTGAAATCATAAACTCGAGCATGCCGGTATTAAGTTCTTCATCTTTTTCCCTGGTTACAACATAGATGCTGCATGCATCTCCATTTGTAAAATCCCTGGCGGTCTTTACAATTTTCCTTAGTAGTTTTTCCAGATTTCTTTCCGATGAAAGCTCTATGCCTATTTCGAACACTCTGTTCAACTGGTTTCTTGTATAAATTTCGTCCCTAAAACGTTCTATCAGCTTACGGAGCCTTAGCTTTCTAAAAGGGTAATATACAACCTCTGCAAAGCCTTCTTTATAAAGGTTCTCAGCTGCTGAAAAATCAGTTTCTCTCTCCCCTTCAAGAATGGCTATTGAATAGGCGCCTTCAACCTGTCTGCATTTATCCCTTCCTATGCAGTCTATAAAATGAATTTCTGTATTATTTGTTTTGCTCTGCTCTACAACTCTGTATTTTCTGCCGAGCGTTTTTCTTAAATCATTTATTAATTCTTTATTTTCAGAATCTACAGAAACCTTAAAACCGGACATTTTAATTGACCTCTACTTATTTTTCGGAATATCATCAATATATGGCAAGAATAATCTTTCATATAGATATAGATGCTTTTTATGCCGCTGTCGAGCAGATTGATAACCCCTCCCTCAAGGGTAAACCTGTTATTGTAGGAGCAAAACCAGGAGGGCGCGGCGTAGTTTCCACATGTTCATATGAAGCCAGAAAATACGGAGTAAAATCCGCTATGCCGATTTCACAGGCATACAGATTATGCCCTAATGGGATATACCTTCCGGTAAGAATG
>QNBI01000382.1 GCA_003641675.1 Spirochaetota bacterium
AGAGAAATGAAAAAAGTTAGTATAACTGTACTTGCACTTCTTATTATTATCATGCCGGCTCTAGTTTTTGCCGGAAATACAGGAATGGATTTCGGCGGAAATCTGGACAACAACACTGCTGCAGGCAGCACATTCATTACCGGGAGTTCTTCACCGCAGGCCTCATTTTCGCAATCCGACAAAATTTCGCTCTGGTTTACTTCCTTCATGGGGAAAAATCTTACTTTTACCGCAGGGGGAAGCTATTCCTTTTTCTATTCCTACGATACTAATGCCGGAGAGATTATCCCTTATCTTATGGATATCGATTTTTTAAACCTCTACGGACAGTTTCCCAACCTCGATACGGAAAAAACCAATGGGCAGGCACCTTCCCTTTTTTCCTTTAACCTCGGAAGGTTCTCTGCCGAAGACTTTTCCAAATATGTATTAGATCACAGAATAGACGGCTTTAAACTTTCCTTTAACTATCTGAATGCAGTATTTTCTACCGCTCTCGGCTATACAGGTTTTCTTGTTAAACCGAATTCCTCCATACTGCTTTCCAAAGCAGACTACACGGACAGCAATAACAGCAAGGTACTCTTTGCATCTCCACGGGTTGTCGGAATTGTAGATCTGACTCTTATAAATATTTTTAAGCAGGAGCTGTCTTTTTCACTTCTGTTTCAGCAGGATTTAAGAAGCGCCTTTTCCGGTACTCTCTTCGGTGAATCCCTGTACCCGGCGCCTATTATAGAAACCGGAGAAGAAACACTGGATTCATCTGCAGGGGGGCTTGTAGATACACAGTATATTGGTCTTGGCGTAAAAGGAATGGTTATCCCGTCTCTGTACTACCGCGTCTTTTCCTATCTCGGCACAGGGAGGACTCTTTCGTATGTAAACAGTGTTTATACTTATGAGCCGATTCTCTCATTTCTGGGAGGAGCAAGGCTCCGGTACTTTATAAATAACTTTTTCAACTCCTATGCACAGTTAAATTTTCTCTATGCAAGCGGCGACAGAACAGACAGTTCTTTTGTAGAAGGAAACACAGATGCACATTCCAATGCCTTTCTGCCAATATCATCGTACTCGACCGGCCTTGTTTTCTCACCAAAACTTGAAAATATTTTTCTTATAAAATCAAAATTTTCTGCAGTACCACTTAAAAAAATGCAAACTTTTATTAGTGCCTATTCTTTTTTCCGATCCACTGCAGGGCCTATTTCAGAAGCGGGAATAAATGCAAATTCCACATCTCTCTATCTGGGAACAGAGATAGACGGAACAATGAATTTTAAACCCTTTTCGGATTTGGGATTAGCTTTCTCAACAGGTGTATTTATTCCGAACACATCGGACCCTGCAGTCTCAAACCCGGGTGCATTTAATGCAACAGAGAGGGGAATAGAGGTTAAAGCGAAACTTGAATTTTCCTTTGCCTTTTAAATTAGTTTTTCAAGGAGGAACTTAATGAAAAAAATACTAGCAGCATTTACACTACTGATAATTTTTTCCTTACCTGTCTTTGCCTCTGTGCAGGCAGTTGTTAAAGAGACAAAAGGAAAGGTAGAGATTAAACTGCCCTTTAAAAGCTGGCAGAGCGCCCGTAAGGGAATGATTGTGCCGAAAAATGCCCTTATCTCAACGGGGTTCCATTCAACAGCGATGATTTCCATGGGCAAGACAGTTCTTAAGGTAAAACAGCTCACACGTTTAAAACTGGAGGAACTCATAGAAAAACAGGGAACTGTTTCCACAAAGCTTTTCCTACGCGTGGGCAAGATAAAGGCTTCCGTTAAGAGCTCAAAGGGCCTGCGCCAGAATTTTAAACTTAGAAGCCCTGTTTCCACAGCTGCAGTACGTGGAACCGAGTTTGAATATGATGGCATTAACTTAAAGGTTGAGGAAGGTGTGGTGCAGTTTTTCAACCTGCTGGCGCAGAGGAGAGATGTCGGGGCCAATGAAAACAGTGAAACCGACGGGTACAGCACACCTTCTTCCGGTGAAGACGGAAGGTTGACAGGGGGTTCCATTTCTCCGTCAACAGGCGGAACCGGGTTAACCGGCACCGGCGGGCTTAACGGAAACAGTTTTACCGGCGGTATTCTAATCCACCTATCAGAAGCCGAATAGGAGGCATATAATGAAGAAAATTATAAAAATAGCCGTTTTAACTGCGGCTCTGCTCTCTTTAGGGCTGTTATTTTCGTGCTATATGTCATCGTCCTTCGGGAATGGCAGCCTTGCTCTTCATCTTGCAGCGGATTTTTCCTCATCCTCCCCGCGGACACTTGGCGATGCTTCTAATAATACAGCGCGGGTATGGCTCTTAGATGCAGAGGGCTCTGTATTTCCTCTCAGTGATGATTCCGAATACAGACAGGCTAATATTGGCGCATCGGTAGCGGATATTAACATAGAGAATATCCCAGCAGGACAGTATACAGTACTTCTTTCAGTGGGAAATGTTGATTCATCCAATTTTTTCGATGTTACACAGTATGGACAGTCCGACATAGTTTCAATTACTTCAGGAAGCACTGCAGAGGTGACCTTGCCGCTCGGTCCTTCGCCTTTTTCCAAATATTTAAAGGGCATAGAACTAAGGGGAGTGAAAGAACTTGCAGGAACTGTTTATACCGCCGGTAAAGATAAACTTTATAAAAGTGCACTTGCAAACCTTGACAATATCGGCAGTAATACTGCAACCACCCCGGCAGGATACGAAGTGCAGTCACTTTCTATAGGTAAAGTTGTAAGCACAGGTGATTCTGCAATATGGCTTAATACCAACAAGGGAATTCTTCCTTACAAAACAGTAACTTCATTTGATACATCTTTTTCATCCGGCCTTGGTAATATAACCATACTCGATTCAGGTGCCCTGGATAGTTCAGGATCGTTCCCCATAACTGTCTTCTTCCAAAGAGAAGGCGGCCTTGGAGGCGTTTATATAACAAATGAGGCAAAGGATTCGCCTTCCACTTGGAATTGGCTTAACATCGATTTAAGCGATGTTATAACAGGCCAGCCCGTTCTAGGTTTCTATATGACAGATAACCATGCATACTTTGCAACAAAGTTAGGTGCATTCAGTCTTTCATCTGATATAATTACAACATACAATGGCACTGATATTCCCGACCTTATGAATTATGCTGATTTCTTCCCCATAAACGACACAGACGGCGGAGAAATACCAATTCTCGCCATCGCCGGAT
>QNBI01000383.1 GCA_003641675.1 Spirochaetota bacterium
AAATCCCGTCGCTGCAAAATATGCAGGGATTAACATTTTTAAAAATACTATGATAGCAATGGCTGTAAGCGGTGGAATCGCAGGGCTTGCCGGAATGGCTCAGGTTTCCGGCGTTATACATATTCTACAGATTGAGATAAACCCGAATTACGGATATACTGCAATAATTGTGGCATGGCTTTCTTCTTTAAACCCAATTGCTGTTCTTCTTGTTGCAGTGCTGCTCGGAGGAATAGAGGCAGGAGGGTCTCAGATACAGATGATAATGCACGTGCCCTTCGGCATAGTGGGAGTTATCGAAAGTTCAATACTCTTTGCTCTGCTAGGGGGAGAAATATTTAAAACATACCGTATAGATTTTGGGAGGAAAAAATAACGGAACAGTCATCGATCTTTATTACACTCTCCGCCGCAGCAGTACGCTCGGGAACTATCCTTCTTTTCCCCACTCTCGGAGAGATATTCGCAGAACGCTCAGGAATACTAAACCTAGGAATAGAGGGTATGATGATAATAGGCGCTCTTTTCGGATTTATAGCAGGTAATATTACTCAGAGTCCCTATATAGGATTTATGATTGGTATGCTTGCAGGCGGTATTGCTTCGCTTATTCATGCCTTTATATCAATAACCCTCCGGGGAAATCAGATAGTAAGCGGCCTTGCCTTAACGATTTTCGGCCTGGGAATAACAAACTTTTTCGGCCAGGACTGGATTAATAAGAAATTTACAATACCCGTACACAGCATTGCTGTTCCGGGGCTCTCTAAAATACCCGTTTTAGGCCCTGTTCTCTTTAACCAGGATTACTTCGTATACTTCTCGTACATTCTTGTTTTATTTATGTGGTTTATTCTCTTTAAAACAAAAATCGGAGTTCACCTTAGGTCGGTCGGTGAAAATGCAAAAGCCTCGGATGCCATGGGAGTTAACGTTAACAAAACGCGTTACTTCTGGACTTTTTTCGGTGGCCTCTTAGCTGGTGCAGGAGGAGCATATTTAACTCTTGCATATGCCCCTTTCTGGCTGGATGCTATCACTGCAGGAAGAGGATGGATTGCGGTAGCGCTTGTAATATTTGCAATGTGGAACCCGCTCTACGCTATTATAGGGGCTTACCTTTTCGGAGGAATAGACTCGCTGCAGTTTCAGCTACAGGCAACAGGTACTACAATTCCTTCATCGCTTCTCAACATGCAGCCTTACCTTTTGACCCTTATTGTGGTAATTGCCGCTACGATTATTGTACGCGCTAAACATATCGGAACTCCACGCGAACTCGGGGTACCCTATGCAAGAGAAGAAAAATAATCATCTTATATATAACAATACCGGAGGCTTATTATGAAAAATCTTTTTAATAGTTTTAACCTTGCCGGAACTAAGCTTGTTAACCGTTTTGTTTTTCCGCCGATAAAGACCGCTTTCGGAAGTCCCGACGGTGTAATTACAGACCGACAACTTGCCTTCTACAACCGAATTGCTTCGCAGGGGCCGGGTCTAATTATCGTAGAGCCTGTTGCTGTAACACAGTCCGGACGGGAGCATCCGAAACAGCTTAAAATCGACCGCTCTGACAGTCCAGCACAGTTAAGGAAAATAACAGACATTATACATTCAAAAGGAAGACATGCCTGCCTCCATTTAAACCATGCAGGAGCGGCAGCCAATCCCAAAGCAACGGGGAGCGCTACAAAGGCGCCATCTCCTGTTACCTGTCCCACAAGCGGACAGACCGCAGAAGAACTTAAGAAATTTGAAATAGCAGATATTATTTCAGCTTACAAATCGGCAAGTGTAACTGCAGCAAAAGCCGATTTTGATTTTATTGAAATTCAGGGGGGGCATGGATATCTCCTTTCACAGTTCTTAAACGGAAAAATTAATAAAAGAACCGACGCTTACGGTTTGGACAGGCTGCTATTTGCAAGAGAAGTTTTTAATGCTGTAAAAGAAGGAGCACCTGATATGCCACTTATCCTGCGCATTTCCGGCAGTGAAATGTCACCGGAGTTCGGAGTTACCAGGGAGGAAATAAATCTACTAATAGAGCTTGCTCAAAACGCCGGATTTACCGCTCTTCATGTGAGCATGGGCAGTGCATGCTTTAACCCTCCGTGGTACTACCATCATGCAAGCCTGCCGGAAATGCCCCAGATAGAAGCCCTTGAATGGGTTCGCAGCCAGACAAATCTTCCTATTATAGCTGCCGGGAGAATGGGCCGTAAAGAAAAATTGGAACGTGTGGTTGTACAGGGTACCGCAGATATGGCAGCTCTGGGTAGGCCTCTTTTAGCCGACCCTGACTTTATAGAAAAACTTAAAAATGAGCAATTAAATGAAATCATGTACTGCGGATACTGCCTTCAGGGCTGTCTGCATAATGTAAAAAACGGCCGCCCTATCGGGTGCAATCTTAATCCCGAACTCGACATGCCTCTTTTTAAAAAATTAAAACCAACAGAATCTCCACTTAAAGTTTTAGTTGCAGGAGGAGGACCGGCCGGTTTAAGCGCTGCTAAGTACCAAAAAGAGCGCGGCCATCGGGTAGTTCTTGCAGAGAAAAGCAAACAACTGGGAGGACAGTACTCTATGGGCTGCCAGGTCCCCGGTAAAGAGGCAATGGAAGCCGGGCTCGAAACATTCGAGCACTATGCGGAAACGCAGATAGACTCACTAATGCTTGAAACAGAAGCAAGTTTAGAGCTTGTCAACCGTGCAAAACCGGACCTTTTTGTATGGGCAGGTGGTGCGGTGCAGAACATTCCGCAGATTAAAGGTATGGAGCATCAGTATGTAATTACATCTTTAGAATATTTTAAAGAGACTAAGAAGGTTAAGGGTAAACGCATTCTTGTAATAGGAGCAGGCCGTATAGGCCTTGAAATCACAGAAAAACTCGGCCTTTTAAATTACCAGGTTACTGCAACAAAACGAACAGACCCCATCGGTTCCACGATGGAGATGATTACCAAGAAACTTATTCTTAAACGGATAGGCGAAATGCACAATGTAACTGTAAGCCCCCATACTACTGTAAAGGAATTTAAGAGAGATTCAGTGGAAATAGAAAAGGACGGGAAAATTATACAATGGGAACCCTTCGATACGGTAATCCTTGCATCCGGTCTGCGGCCCGCTTCGGGACTTCCGCAGGGCATAAAATCTGCGGTACAAAATGTCGAGATAATCGGAGACGCAC
>QNBI01000384.1 GCA_003641675.1 Spirochaetota bacterium
CCCCGTTCCGAAACCCGGTTTTGAAAATAAGGTATTTTATGTATGGTTTGATGCTCCGATAGGTTATATTTCTATGACCATGCATATTAAGAAAGATTGGGAATCGTGGTGGAAAAATCCCGCAGAGGTTAAACTGTACCAGTTTATCGGAAAAGATAATATACCTTTTCATACGGTAATTTTTCCGTCTTCTCTAATAGGTACAGGTGAGAAATGGACAATGCTGTACCATATGTCATCTACCGAATATTTAAACTATGAAAGCGGCAAATTTTCTAAGAGCAAGGGTATAGGCGTATTCGGAACAGATGCAAAGGAGACAGGAATACCGGCGGATGTATGGCGCTTTTACATTTTCTATAACAGGCCGGAAAGGTCGGATGCTGTTTTTACATGGAAGGATTTTCAGGAGAAGGTAAACGGAGAGCTTATAGGTAATCTCTCCAACCTTGTTAACCGGACGCTTACATTTGCGGTCAGGTACTTTGACGGTGATGTTTCCAGGGGAGAAAAAGATGCGGATTTCTGGAAGAAAGCGGCTAAACTTGAAAAAGGAATAGAAGACGCCTTTGAAAAAGTGGAATTAAGGGACGCGTTTAGAAAGATATTTGCACTTTCATCTCTGGGAAACAAAAAGTTTCAGGACGCCGAACCCTGGAAAAAGGTGAAAGAGAATCCGGATGCCGTAAAAGGTCTGCTGTGGAATCTTCTCTATTTAATAAGGGACCTTGCAATTCTTATTAGACCCTATATGCCGGAAACATCAAACAAAATATCAAATATGCTTGGAATAGAAATAAGCTCCTGGGAGAAGCTTTTAGAGCTTTCCGGAATAACAAAGGTTGAAAAACCGAGTTTACTGTTTAAAAAACTGGAAGATAAAGATGTGGAAAGCTTTAGAGACCGTTTTTCCGGAAGCCAGAAGGAAAGGGCAGAAAATACTTTATCCTATTTTAGAAATCATGTGGATCTTAGAGCTGCAAAGATAATAAAAATTGAAAAACATCCAAAAGCGGATAAGCTGTATATAGAGAAGGTTGATTTTGGAAATGAGGTAAGACAGATTGTATCGGGTCTTGTTCCGTACTACAAAGAGGAGGAACTTCTTAATAGAACAGTGATAGTTGTAGCTAACCTTAAAAGTGTAAAGCTCCGTGGCGTGGAGAGCAATGGCATGCTGCTCGCCGCAGATGACAAGGAAAATGTAGAGGTTCTCTTTGCTGATAGTGTAGAGCCGGGAAGCAGGGTTATACTGGAGGGCGACAGCGTTAATGATTATAAAGACAGCCCTGATTTGATAGATATCGATAGCTTTTTCTCTGTTCCCATTAATATAGCTGACCATAATGCGAAAATAGAGAATAAGAGACTTGTCTGCGGTGATATCCCGCTGACCACAGGAAAAGTTGAAAGAGGAGCTGTGAGATAGAAAAAAGAATAGTTCTTACATCTTTAATTTTAGAGGCTCTTTTTTCATTTCTTTTTATAGTTTTTATTAAATTTAATCCTCTTTTAACAGGTACTGTAGCTGCGGGAATCGGTTCTTTGTATTTAATTCTTGGAAGTTCAGCAGGTTTTGTACTTATATTATTCTATTTGTTATCTCTAATCCTGTTTAAAAAGGGTAATATACTAAAGAGAAGCCTAATTCTTCTTAGTTTTTTGGAATTTGCTTATTTAGTTTATGGCCTGGTATTAAGTGTTTCGGCTTTTGGACTTAATATGCATTTAGCAGCTTTTTCACTGATTATATTTTTACCTTTCATATTTATGTCCAATGCAGTTATTGTTGTTGCTTCGGAGAGGTTTCTTATGACTGTAAAAAGTGAAGAACTTATCTCTAAAAATCAGATTACTATAAGTTTTAAAGCGTTCATATTTATTTTTAGTGCAGGATTGCTTTTTTTCAGCATTTCCGTCTGGTTTATTTTTGTTTTTTTATTCCGGAAAAACAGTGAAGGTGCCTATGCATATATGAATGCTGTATCTGTATTGGGAATGTTTGTTTATTTTTTAGCAGGACTAATCGCTTATTATATTTGCCGTGCCGTTAAAATGCCGGTTGTAATTATTAACAGATTTCTTAAAAAACTTAACAGGACCGAAGGAGACCTTACAGAAAAAGTGCTGGTACCATCTAACGATGAGCACCACTATACAGGGTGGTATCTTAACTCGTACCTTGCATCTCTGCACGGGATGTTCCGGATTGTTTATGAAAATGCAGTGCGTACAGACAGCTTTAGTGAAGGGATAGAGAAAAATACAGAACGGACGATTCAAGCAATAGAGAGCCAGCTTAAATCGCTAAAGACCGCTGTAAGTGCGTTTAACGATGAATCGCGTTTGGTTGATAACTTAAGCAAAACAGTGAAAGATATGGAATCGGGAAATGCCGATGTCCTTAAGAGTATTACTGCAAAAAGAGATGAAGTTAAAGAAATTACAAACTCTGTTGAAAAAACAGTTGAGGCTATGTCTAAAACAGTTGAAATGGCGGAAAGTGCAAAAAATAACAGCGATTCGCTTAAGAGTATTGCTTCGGAGAATGAGACTGTAATAGATGATACTTTTAGGGCCGTAGAGAGCATAAGTTCTAAATCGAGGGAGATAGAAGAGGTTACAGATATTATTTCCGGAATTGCGAAAAAGACGAACCTTCTTGCTATGAATGCGGCAATAGAAGCCGCTCATGCAGGAGAAGCGGGTAAAGGGTTTGCAGTTGTTGCTGATGAAATTAGAAAGCTGGCAGATGATAGTGATGAGAATGTAAAGATAATTTCGGATGCTCTTAACGGAATTATCGAATCTATTAAATTAAGCAGTGAAAAGTTCCAGAAAGCGCGCTACAACTATGAGACTATCTTAAAGGAAATTTCCGTTATTGCAGATGCAACAGAGGAAGTTGCGCGGACCCTTGAGATCCATATGAAAGGAATTAGAGATTTAGGGGCTGCTGTCAGAGAAATATTAACGGTTATTAACGATAGTGTTGAAACGCTTAAGAGTCAGAAAAATTCCACAGAGGAAATGGCGGAAGTGTTTAATAGACTTACACATCTGTCGGAGACTAATACTGCTATTCTTGAGAGAGAAGAGGAAAAATCAAAAGTGGTTCTTAAGGATATTAATAGAGTAAGGGAAACAGGATCGGCAATTAGACAATACGCGCGACAGCTGCTAAATAATTTTTC
>QNBI01000385.1 GCA_003641675.1 Spirochaetota bacterium
CCATAGGCTCAAAGATTAAATCGGATACTTCCTTTCTATATCCTGTGTGCCGGGATCTTTTTCATCTCGAAGCAGACTTAAAGTTTTTAAGGGATGCAACAAGAGGCGGTGTGGCAGCCATACTAAACGAAATTTGTTCAGATACTAATTTTGGTATGGATATATATGAATCCCACATTCCTATACTGCCCGATGTCCAGGTTGTTTCCGATATTCTGGGGCTTAACCCAATCGAAATTGCAAATGAAGGAGTGCTTGTTGTAATCGTTGCAGAAAACTCCGTTTCACAGGCAATTAAATCTATTAAACAGCACAGTGCAGGAAAAGAAGCCGCTTTAATAGGAAAAATTACAGGAACCTACCCCGGCAAGGTTATTCTGGAAACAAAAATCGGAGGAAAGCGCATTTTAGATTATCCAAGAGGTCTGCTTCTGCCCCGCATATGCTAAGAACAGTATTTTACTTCCCTTGATATTGAATTAATGTTACAACATCGTAATCCAAAAGCACTTCATTGTAGTTTAAAAAAGGAAGCCCTATTACTGCAAATATACCCGCCACTACTGCACCTCCCTTTTCAACCAGCTCCGAAGCTGCCTTTAAAGTACCTCCGGTTGCAATTAGGTCATCCACTACTGCAACTTTCATTCCCCTGTATATATCGCTTTTATGAACCTCTAATGTATCTTCCCCGTATTCGAGGGCGAAATTTATTCTATAGGTTTCACCTGGCAGTTTCCCCTTTTTCCTGAGCAGAATTATGGGAAGTTTAAGAGTATATGCAACAGGCGCTGCAAAGAGAAAACCGCGGGATTCAACCGCTGCCACTGCATTTATATCCTTTTCCTCTATTAGCTTTACCATGCTGTCAACACAGTATTTTAAAGCCTCCGGATTCATAAGAACACTTGTAATATCATAAAAAAGAATTCCCGGTTTCGGGAAATCAGATACTTTCCTAATAGCCTTATCAAGGTTAAAACTGTTTTTATTTTCATCTTTCATAAATTATCCTCTCGTATTCTTGTAAAAGGCCCTTTGTCCATTTTTTAATTTTATCACTTTCAATACTGTTTTCTCTTATATTCAAAATCTCACCGTAGCATACTGCTCCGGTATATTTTAAAGCATCTTCAAAGATGTGTTTTATTTTTTCCGAATTGAATGCCACAATCCCCGCTAATCTTCCCGATAGATTAATCCCTTTTAATGCACGGATAATTTCCTTATAATCTTCACTATCAGATGAAACAAGAATAATTATATCCGAAGCTGCTATATCGGGCATAACCGCCTCTTCTGCTCTTTTTACTCTTGTATCGTACTTACCCGAATCTATATTTTCACGTATAATATCTACGATACTCCTGTGCAAGTCATCATAGGGAGAATATAGTATGCCAACATGATACATGAGAGCCTCCTGCCAATTATTCTTTAGAATAATACTATTATGTAAACTTTTACTTGTCAATCTTACATTCTTAAATAATCCCTTATTGACTAAGAACAGCAGAAAGGTTTATTAAATAGGTATAAGCAATTCACATACATTAAGGGGAGAATAAATTATGGGAAAAATAATAGACGGGAAAGCCGTTTCCAAAGAAATCTATGCTGATATTAAAACCAGGGTTTCATCATATAAGAATAAGTACGGAAGAGTGCCTGGACTTGCAACTCTATTAGTAGGCGATAACCCCGCTTCTCGGAGCTATGTACGGAGTAAAATAAAAAGATCGGAGGAAGCAGGATTTACTTCTTACCACAGAGACATGGATAATTCCAGTACCAGAGAACAGATTACCGGGCAAATTAAAGAGTGGAACAACGACAATTCCATAGACGGCATACTAGTTCAGCTGCCTCTCCCGGAACATTTACGAAAGGACACAGCTTCAATTATGGATACAATAGACCCCGCAAAGGATGTGGACGGTTTTCACCCTGAAAATGCTGGGCTTCTCGCAAGAGGAACTCCGAGATTTATCCCCTGCACTCCCAGAGGAATTATAGAACTTCTAAAACATGAGAAAATATCAACAGAGGGCAAACATGCCGTAATAATAGGGAGAAGCCAGATTGTAGGACTGCCGTTAAGCCTTCTTCTGCTTATGAAATCGGAATACGGTAATGCTACTGTTACGGTGTGCCATTCCAGAACACGGGACATCTCTTCACTTACGCAGCAGGCGGATATTGTAATTACCGCATTGGGAAAACCTCGTTTTTTAACTGCAGAAATGATAAAGCAAGGAGCCGTTGTAATAGATGTGGGTATTAACAGGGTGGACGATCCTGCCGCAAAAAAAGGATACAGAATAGTAGGAGATGTCGATACGGAAGCTGTCTTAGAAAAGGCGTCAGCTGTAACTCCGGTTCCGGGTGGTGTAGGCCCTATGACAATAGCCATGCTGCTTCTCAATACGCTAAACTCATTCGAAATAAAGCAAAAATAACTTTAATTACATAAATTGATAAATGCATAAAAAAAGAGACCCAAAAACTAAACATATTTTTTTGGGTCTCTTAAAATATCTCTATTTAATTCTTGCCTTTACTTTTCTATACCTTTATCCATTTTCTGTTTTTCAAGATAACGTAACACCTGTATATTACCAAGTCGTTTCAGTTCAGCAGCTCTTCTTGCCTCTTGGCGGGCCTTTAAAATGCCCCAAATAGCCTCATCATCTATATCGCGCTGCAGGTCAAGAACTGCCTTATCGTATGTAACTTTAATGTCCTTTACATAGGTAATAAAATCTCCGCCTTCCTGTGAAGCATCCCGGTAAATTACAAGTCCTGCAAGCTTTACAAAGGGCGCACTCTTAGGATATAGCGGGTATTTTTTAATCTCTCTATTTCTAACTTCGGAAACATAGTTCGGATTATTCCAGGTTAAGGTTCTCCAGCCGTCAAAGTTGAGATAGTCTATAAATATCTGCTGCTGTTCATGATTCTGGTTTTCAAGGATAACCCCAAAACCGTTCGGAAAATTGGAACCGTATACCGTAACAGAGAGAGACTTTAATATTCCTACATTCTTTACGACACCATAGCCGTTAAACTTATTTCCTCTTCCCTTTTCCGCGTCCGGTACTACAAGTTTATCACCCTGCAGTTCGGTTTTATCGGCATATGCAGGAATATCAAAGGGCGGCTTTACTATAGCCCAGGAATTGTAAGGCGCAA
>QNBI01000386.1 GCA_003641675.1 Spirochaetota bacterium
ACCGATGTTGTAACGGAAAAATGGTTGTCGTACACGCCTGCTATAACACAGTCGTAAGACATTAGCGACTTCTGTCTGCTTATCGGCGACTTTTTAGTCAAAAAATAGGGAAAAGAGAATTCGATATGCGACTTCTCCGCATTGAGCCTCTCTTTCATACTAAGAAGTATTTTCCCCAGGTTTTTATAGCTTACCTCTCCCTTAAATTCATTCAAGACCTCTACGAGCCTGCTCATATGTGTTCCCCTATGATGATGTGGGAGATTTACATACAGATTAACATCCGCAATTGTAGGCTGCTTTTCTTTCATCCTATCCTGCACAACAATCGGATACCGAATACCTTTTATACCAACCCTGTCAATTGGTATATTTCTATTATCCCTTGAATTCTGAACATCAACCATCTTTAAGTTTCTCTCTCAAGATTTCCGCCGTGCTTTGAGGATTTGCCTTTCCCTTTGTCTCCTTCATTATCTGGCCCATTAAAAACTTAAGGGCATGATCCTTTCCTCTCCTATAATCCTCAACAGATTTGGGGTTCTCGCTCATCACTTTAACAACAAGCTCCTCTATAAATGTCCTGTCTGTTATCTGGTTTAAACCGAGTTCATTGACAATTTTTTCGGGAGGTTTTCCCGTATTGGTCATCCGTGAAAAAACTTCCTTTGCAATTTTACTGCTTATTACGCCTCTATCCACAAGTTCCATAAGCTCTCTAATTTCTTTTGGAGGAACAGGACACTCCTCTATGCTAAGCCCTTCGGAGTTTAAATACCCCCCCAATTCTGTAATTATCCAGCTTGCAATCTTTGAAGGTTCTCTGTAACCCTTGACAGATTCTTCAAAGTAATCGGCCAAAGCTTTGGATTTCGAAAGAATTGCCGAAGTCGTACTCTGGAGGCCGTACTGAGAGGCAAACCTTGCACGTTTAGCCTTTGGAAGCTCTCCAACTGCACTTTTCATTTTTTCTACTAATTCTTTAGAAATCCTTATGGGTTTTAAATCCGGCTCGGGGAAATACCTGTAATCCGCCTCTTCCTCTTTGGCGCGCTGTACAACT
This sequence comes from Spirochaetota bacterium, assembly GCA_003641675.1. Taxonomy (GTDB): domain Bacteria; phylum Spirochaetota; class Spirochaetia; order SZUA-6; family SZUA-6; genus SZUA-6. The sequence continues at coordinate 1,064 of QNBI01000386.1, forward strand.
GTTTTTCCGGTTTTGTCGTTAAAACCTCTTGTAACTTTTCCCGCTTTCTTTAAAGTTATTCGTTTCTCCTCCCACTCCTTTAGCTGCCTATTTGTTTCATATTGAAGCGCATTTTTCATGGCCTTAAAGGAGTTCATATTCTTCACTTCGGATATTGGTGTTTCGTATTTTTTTCCATCTTCATAGATCCATAGATTGATATTTGCATCGCACCTCAATGAACCTTCTTCCATATTGCAGTCCGAAATACCAAGATACTGCATTATTTCACGTATTCCCTGCACATACAAAACCGCCTCTTCCGGAGATCTCATATCCGGTTCGGAAACAATCTCCAAAAGCGGGGTTCCGCACCTGTTAAAATCTACATAGCTCAAGCCCGAACCGTCTTCCAGATGAAGATTTTTTCCTGCGTCTTCCTCCATGTGAAGCCTTATAATCCTTACATCCCTCTCACCTTTTTCCGTATTTATGGAAAACCTTCCGTCTGTGCATATAGGCATATCAAACTGAGATATCTGATACCCTTTCGGAAGATCAGGGTACATGTAATTTTTTCTGTCAAACTTCGTTACGGATGCAACTTTACAGTTAAGGGCAAGGCCGGCTAAGATTGCATATTCCACCATAGTCTGGTTCACAACAGGAAGAGCTCCTGGCAAGCCCAGACATACGGGACAGACCCTTGTATTTGGAATTCCGCCGAACCTGTTCTCACAGCCGCAGAAGGCCTTTGTTTTCGTTAAAAGCTGTACATGAACTTCGCAGCCTATAACTACATCGTACTTCACCTCTGAGCTCCTTCCATAAACCAGTTTTTGGCAGCTCGTAAAAGTTCTCCCTCCTTAAACATACGGCCTGTAAGCTGCATACCAACTGGAAGTCCCGAATCTGCAATCCCTACAGGTATAGACAGCGCCGGAAGCAGGGCAAGATTTGCAAAAACAGTACAGATATCTATAAGATACATGGACAGAGGATCGTCTATCTTTTCTCCTCTTTTAAAGGGCAGCACCGGTGACGTCGGAGATAGAATAAAATCATACTTCTTTAGTACTCTATTAAGCTCCTCTTTAAGCAGGTATCTAACCTTCATAGCCTTTTTATAGTAGGCATCGTAGTACCCGGAGGAGAGCACATAATTTCCGATAAATATTCTTCTCTTAACCTCTTCTCCGAATCCTTTAGTCCTGGTACGTATGTACAGGTCCTCCAGGGTTTTGCCGCCTGTATCTCTAAAGCCGTACCTAACCCCGTCGTAGCGGGCCAGGTTGGAGGAAGCCTCCGCCGGAGCAATAATATAGTACATAGCCACGGCGGTTTTTAAAAGCGGAATCGAAATACTTTCTACCTCCGCACCCTCTCCGGCAAGCCAGGCCTTAAAGAGGTTTAAGAAATTCCTCACTTCAATGTCTATCCCTTCACCGGAAAGTTCTTCCGGGAGCGCAACTTTTTTCCCTTTAAGACTTATTCTCTTTACCGGAAAGAGGTTTGAAAAATCTATATCTGCAGAAGTTGCATCGTTGGAATCGAACCCCGAAGCAACCCTCATAACAAGTGCAATATCATCGGGATTTCTTGAAACTATACCTATCTGGTCCAGAGAAGAACCGAAAGCAACAAGTCCGTAACGTGAAAGACTTCCATAGGTGGGTTTTAATCCGTAGGTACCGCAGAAAGAAGCAGGAAGACGTACAGAGCCCCCTGTCTCCGAACCAAGTGCGCACGGCGCCTGTTTAGCCGCAACAATAGCTGCAGACCCCCCGGAGCTGCCCCCAGCGACGTAGTCCCTATTTACAGGATTCTTAGTAGGCCCGTATACAGAGTATTCGCAGGTAGAACCCATGGCAAATTCATCCATATTGGTCCTGCCTATCGGAATGGCCCCTTCGTTCATGAGCCTTTCCACAACCGTCGAGGAATAGGGTGCTGTAAAGCCTTTAAGAATTGCCGAACCGCAGGTTGCCCTGCGCCCGCTTATAAGGATGTTGTCTTTTACCGCTATGGGAAGCCCCTCCAAAAAACCGGCAGCACCGGTTTTCCTTGCCGTATCGGCCTTTGTTGCAAGTTCTTCCGCATCGTTAAAAAACTCAATATAGCCGTTTAAAGGCTCATCGCTTTTA
>QNBI01000387.1 GCA_003641675.1 Spirochaetota bacterium
AGTATACCTGCTTAAACGATAATGGTTGTACAGATACTGGGTTGTTAGAATGTTATAACAGAGGTGAAAATGCTGCATGGTGTTCTGAAGAAGACCCGCACAGTTATTATTCTTGCGACGATTGTTATAAAATCCAATCACAATCTTGCCCTGATAACGAGTTATGCTTTGGAAGCGGTGAATGTAAACCACCAGCGAATTGCAGTGCTTGCAACGGAATTTTCGCAATGTACGCGTTTCTAAATTTGCAAATTCCTTATAATAATGTACAAACATTGTTTTGCAATGAACTTCCAGGCCAAGGAGTTTGCACTTTAGACAAAACAAACACGATTGAAGACGCTTACAAGTCTTGCTCTGAAGTTAGGAGTTGTTATGATTATGATTCAAAACAAGCTTGCAATCAAGACGCTTGCAACATCACTGGTTGTGAATGGGTTGACATTTCTCAAAGCCTGGGCATTGGTGTTTGCAGGCCTCAAGACGAAACGTTAAGAAATTGTAACGAATGCAATGAAAAACCTTGGTGTAACAAACTTGTTTGCAGTTATTATGGCAATTGCTATTGGGACGGTGATGCTAATAATTTGGAAGATGGTTTTTATAGTGCTTTGGGATTGCCGTATCCTCCCGGCAAGTGTTTGAACAGGGACCAAGTGATTTGCAGGATTTACGACACGCAACAAGATTGTGAAGACACTCAATTATTAAACATTAGCAATTATGATAATCACATAATAACTCCGAGCAATGATTCAATGCATTTAGGCCTTTGCAGATGGGTTATTATTAATGACTATGGTAAATGTATTAAAGACGCTGACCTCTCCAATACCAACGAGGATGATTGTTTTGAAGCAGGATTTTTCCCTGGAGATGAAACCCAAAATGAAACCTTTAGAACATGTTTCTATGATTACACACCTCCATTCACAACGCTTGAATTGCCAAGACCTGGAAAGCTCTCAATCAATGACATTGACAGGCTCAGTTACATTGCAAGCGATGAAGGCATAGGCGTTAAAGAAACAAAGTTCGGGATAAAAATACATAAATGCTTAATAGAGCAAATCAATGCCCCCCAACCCTGCTATAATAGCTGGTCTCCCTACCCTTCAGAAACCTTGCAAAACTTAAAAAATTATATCCACCTTTTAACTACTCAACAAACTTGCCAGTGTAACAATCTTTCAATAAACATTGTTTTTTACTCTAAAGACAATGCTTCAAACTTGGAAGTTGTGAAGAATCAAACAATCCTTATTGATGCGAAAAGACCGTTCATAACAATTTCTGAACCAAACATAACTTCTTATTACACTGGAGTTTCTTGGGCTTCAAACCTTACAATTTCTTTCAGTGTTGATGAGCCAAGTAGGTGTAATGTTACTTTAAAAACTATTGATCAATCTTTAAACTTGAGCACTTTCTTAGCTTTGAATCAAAACCTTAACGTCACAATGCATTATGATGGCTTAGGAGACAATACTTATTATTTCAACGTTACTTGCAATGATTCTGTAGACAATCAAGGGAGCAATGAGATAACTATTAGAATAAGAGGTGACAGGAACATTAACAATTCACAGCCAGAGCCAATAACTGTTTTAAACGTTACAAACGTTACAATAAGCACTGAGACAGCTAACACTGCAGAGTGCAGGTATTACAGGATTCAAACAATGCAAGACTTGCAAAACTTTGAAAACAATTCTTGGCTTTTACAACACTTTTCAAGCATGCCCTTGTTTGAGTCTGAAGGTCAAGACCTATACAGCGGTTACTACTTATTCTATAAAAACCTTACAAATTTGGAACCTGGACAAGTCTACTATTACGCAGTTGTTTGCAATTTTTCAGGAACAATCATTCCAGGATTTAGAAGCGATGACATAGGCTTCGCGATTGACAAGCAACCACCATTGACAATTGTTAAGCACTACTTGAGTCAAGAACCTTATGACAACTCAACACCTCAAGAAGTTTTAAACTTAACACTTTCCTGTAATGATTCAGGCGCTCTCTGGCCTTTAAACATGGTTGACTACCATTATAACTGTAGCAAGACTTATTACTGCGTAGAACCAGCAAACCCTAACCAAGAGCAACGTTGTTTAAAAGGCGATCAGTCTCCAGATTCTAACAAGTTTTCAATTTATAACGATGGCCATGTTTTGTCATTTAACTATCAAAACCACAAGGGATCCACACTGTATTACTACTCTGTTGATAATGGTGGCAATGTTGAACCAGTGCAAAGCATTGGTTTAAACCTTAAAAGCTTGAGACTTCCAGTTTTAAACTTAACAATTAATGGGCGCTTACTGCCTCAAAACTTTTATGAAATGTTAACAATTAATGAAACACTGCCAGTTATAAAGCTGCAAAGCGATGAAAACGTGTCAATTGTTAGCGCAACCTTGACAAGCTTGACAACAGGTAACAATATTGGATTAGGAATTACTCCTAATCCTAATTCAAACGCCAGAGAGTTTAACTTAACGCCTCAACATTTAATACTAGACGGTGTTTACGAAGTAAGTGTTTACGTGCTTGACACTGATGAAAACATTGCAAGCATTAACGGCTTCTTTAACAATTCCATATCACAATTCAAGACTTGGATTTTACAACCACACAACAGCTTGATGAACATCACTGGAGAAACACCTCCAGGAGCTGGTGTTAACACTAGCAACGGATTCACAATCATTGTGAAAACAGAGATACCTGCAAATTGCGGTTACTTGCGCAGCAATGCTTTAGGAGACAACCTTTCAAACGCTTTCCAAATCTCTACAAAGCTAATACCTTTAACCAATGAAAACATTACACACCAACACCAAGGCTTTACTTTGCAATACGAAGAAACATATTACAATTACACAATCATTTGCAAATCTCAAAACAATAAATTCTCTGTTTTAGAAGTGTTTTTAGGATTTGACAGTTCACAACCTATTTTTAACTTTACAATCTTAAACCCTAACCCCAGAGGTATTGAAAACGTTATTGAAGACCCATTGCTTTTAAACGCTTTCAGTTTTGAATTGCTTAGCAATGAAAAAGTTGTTTGCTGGACAGAACTAACAAGCTGGGATTGTAGTAATGTTGCAAGCATTGAAAACATTGCGATTTCAAACCTTGAAACAGACACAAAGCTCTGGAATGGTTACAAACAAT
>QNBI01000388.1 GCA_003641675.1 Spirochaetota bacterium
CATATATACTGAGTGTATGCAGAGATTATCTACGTTATTGGTAACGATCCCGAGGGACACTGAGGTTACAGCGGAATCGGCGGCGACTTTTTTGTCAACATTCCCCAAGATGATAGGTCAGTCGATGATGGATAAGTGGATTAAGGGGATTCCTAGCCCGACGGTGGCACTTGAGGTGGGAGTTTGGGAACAAAAAATTAGATATCTAGTAACGTGTTCGACTCAGTTGGTGCAGTTTGTGACGGCGCAGATCCAGTCTACGTATGCTCTTTCGGTAATTAAGCCGATTGTAGATCCACTGCCTAGTGTAGTAGTGGGTATGAAAGTGGGGGAGTTGACACTAAGTAGTGCGAGTTTTTATCCGATTAAGACGTGGAGTGATTTTTCCGAGACTGATCCGATGAATAGTTATCTAACGGTGTTGTCTAAAGCAGAACAAGGTGAGGTGATTTGGTTGCAGTTTGTGATAGGTTCTGCACCATCTGGGTGGCAAGTTCAAGGTCAAAAGGCGATTGATTCGGGACGAGCTAAGCCAAATGCGACTGAGGCGGGACAGCGTAGTTCACTGCCTGAGGCGAGTGCGATTCAGGATAAGATAGGACATGCTGGATTTTATGTTACAACGAGGATAGGGGTGAGTAAGGCTTCTAGACTGGCGGAGTTAGCATCTGTGTTTGGAGTGTATTCAAGACCTGATGGAAATTCTTTTGTGCTTAAAAAACCGATGATGGGTAAGGATAAATGGAAAAAACGATTAGTCGAGCGAATGAATACAAGTAAAAGGGTGATTAATTTACCCGAGATGGCGACATTGTGGCATTTGCCAAGCGAAAAGGTGAGGGTACCAATGATTGAATGGGGAACTAAGGTGTTGTCTGAGCCACCAGATAATTTGCCGATTGCTGAGGGGGCTAGCACAGAGGATAAGGCAACGACTAATTATTTTGCCCGTACTATACATAAGAATAGAGATTTGGTTTTTGGAATACGCGATGATGATCGTAGGCGTCATATGTGGGCGATTGGGAAAACGGGAACGGGTAAATCGACATTGATAGCTAATATGGTGATTGATGATTTGAAAAAGGGTCGAGGAGTGGCAATTATTGATCCGCATGGGGATTTGGCAGAAACAGTTTTGAATTATATTCCAGCCTCTCGAATTAATGATGTGGTTTATTTTAATCCAGTAGATAGAGATCGTCCGATAAAATTAAATGTATTGGAGGTTAAGAATAAGGATCAGAGGGAGCTTGTCGTATCTGGGATTGTGGCAATATTTAATAAATTGTACGGATATTCCTGGGGTCCTAGGTTAGAGTATATTCTTCGCAATACTCTTTTGACACTGTCGGAATATGGGAATGCGACGTTGGTTGATGTGCCACGATTACTGACGGATAAGAAATTTCGAGATAAGGTAGTGGAGAAAATAAATGATCCGGTGATGAAGCAGTTTTGGATTGGAGAGTATAACAAGTTGAATGAGCGAACACAGCAGGAGTGGATTGGGTCTATTTTGAATAAGGTGGGTCAGTTTGTGGCAAGTCCGATGATCAGGGGAATATTATCAAGTCCGACTTCAAGCATTGATTTAGAGGAGGTAATGAATGATGGGAAGATTTTGATAGCCAATCTTTCACAGGGTAAAGTGGGTGAGGATAATGCGTCTTTGTTGGGTGCGATGTTGATTACTAAGCTTCAGTTGGCGGCGATGAGTAGGGTGGAGATTTCGGAGGAGAAGAGGCGAGATTTTTATCTTTATGTTGATGAGTTCCAGAATTTTGCGACTGATTCGTTTATTAAGATTCTTTCGGAGGCGCGTAAGTATAAGTTAAACCTTTTAATGGCGAATCAGTATATGGCACAGATTCCGATTGAGGTGCAAAAAGCTATTTTGGGAAATGCGGGTTCTATTGTATCGTTTACGATTGGGGCAGAGGATGGGAATTTGATTGAGAAGGAGTTTGGTGGGGTGTTTATGGGGCAAGACTTGGTTAATTTGGAGAACTATCAGATTGCAACACGATTGATGATCGAGGCACATTCTAGTCGAGCGTTTTTGGCTAAGACTTTGCCATTACCCGTATCGAGTAATAAGAATCGAGATAAGGTGATTCGGGTGAGTCGGGAGCGATGGGGGCGGGGTTGACGTGTGAATAGTGGTGGTGTATATTAGTAAATATACATAAAATGTATAGTTAGTGATATAGATATGTGGAAAAAGATTGAAAAAACTTTAAGAAAATTATCGTATTTTGAAGTGTCGGAGGTAGCGCAGCTTTTGATGATTGAAAATAGTCAGGCGAGTCAGGTTCTCTCGCGATGGGTAAAGTCGGGGCGAGTGGTGAGAGTAAAACGAGGGAGGTATGTGAGTTATGAGGGCTATTTGTCTAATAGAAATGAGCTGGATTATGTAGGGATGATTGCAAGTATTGTTCAGCCGAGTAGTTATTTATCAAGAGAATATGTGTTACAAAAGCATGGTGTTTTATCGGAAGCGTCGTATTTGATAACTTCGATGACGAGTAAGAATACGCAGTCGGTGACGAATGTGATGGGAACATTTGAGTCTCGACATATTAAGGCGAGTTTGTATGGAGGATATTATGAGTCTGTGGTGGGTGGGGTGACGGTGCGGGAGGCGAGTCTAGCTAAGGCGTTGTTTGATTATTTGTATTTGCGTAGGGGAGCATGGTTACTTGAGAAGAAGAGTTATGATTTGGCGGAAGATATGAGACTGAATTTGGATGATTGGGATGAAGATAAAAAGCGAGAATTAGAGCAGTGGGTAGAGAAAGCTGAGTCAAAGAAAATGAGTAAAGTACTAGCTAATTTGAGGGAGAATATATGGCAGTAATCATGAACTTGAAGCGTCGACTAGATGAGTCTAAATATCGAGATTTGTTTAATGCAACTAAGAGAATTGTGGCGAAGGATTACTTAATTTCGTATATTTTGGCTTTTCTTTATCACCATAAAGAGTATCGAAAATTGGTGTTTTATGGTGGGACGTGTGCAAAGGTATTGTATGGATTGAATCGATTTTCGGAGGATTTGGATTTACATAATCCTGGAATAAAGTTAGATAAATTGGCTGATGAATTGAGTGAGTATGTGAGAGGGAAATTGGGAATCAAGGGAAGTAGTGTGTATGTTCAGACTGGTGAGGGTGGG
>QNBI01000389.1 GCA_003641675.1 Spirochaetota bacterium
ATGCTCAGCAGCTTAATAGAATTCTTCAAAAACATAACAGGGTTTTTAATCTATCTACAGAACAATCTCCACTTATATCTATCCCTGTACGCACAGAAAAACATTTTAAAAAAATAATAGACTCTGCAGAAATTACTATAGCTCACAAAGTTAAAAATTTTTCGTATGAAAATGTAAAAAAATTCATCAGAAATGAAATCTCCATACTTGATATTTCAGCCGACAGAATAAGGGATTATCTTAACGCATCCTCTTTCAATAAGGCAGAAATGCGGGAGCAAGTGCTTATATGTCTGGAAGTAGCAGATTATATTTACGGTGGCTTTCCGGATTCCGACATGGAAAAACAAAACAACAGAAGCTTTTTAAAAAGACTCTATGTGGCGCTCGTCTATTACCTTAACAGAATAAAAAGAGTTGATAAGCTATTCTGAGGTTTTTAATACCGATAAAAAAGCAGACTGAGGAAGCTGAACATTACCAATCATCTTCATTCTTTTCTTACCCGCCTTTTGTTTTTCCAGCAACTTCCTTTTCCTTGTAATGTCACCTCCATAGCATTTTGCTGTAACATCTTTTCTTAAAGCTGATATTGTTTCTCTTGCTATGATCTGGCCGCTGATTGCACCCTGAATCGGGATTTTAAATTGATGCCGCGGTATTTCATCACGGAGTTTCTTACATATCATCCTGGCTCTCGCGTATGCATTCTCACGAAAAATCAACTGTGAAAGGGCATCTACAGATTTACCGTTAAGCAGAATATCCAGCTTTACAAGGTCGGTAGGGCGGTAGTCCAGTAATTCATAATCAAAGGAGGCATAACCTCTGCTAAGACACTTTAGCCGGTCATAAAAATCATAAATAACCTCGGCAAGAGGCATTTTATATACTAATTCTACCCTTTTTTCATCGAGGTAATTTAACGATTCCTGAATTCCGCGTTTTTCAAGGCACAGATTTATTATGCTTCCTAAATATGTATCCGGAGTAATAACAGACGCCTTTATATAAGGCTCTTCTGTTGATTCTATTAAAACAGGGTCGGGATATTCCTGCGGATTATCTATAAAAAGAATTTCACCGCTTTTCATTTTTATTCTGTAGCGTACAGACGGAGCTGTAAATACCACCCCTAGATTGTACTCTTTTTCAAGCCTTTCCTGTATAATTTCAAGGTGCAGTAAGCCCAGGAATCCGCATCTAAAACCAAAACCTAATGCAGCAGACGAATCTTTTTCATAAACAAGCGAGGCATCGTTTAGCTGCAGTTTTTCCAAAGCTGTCTTTAAAAGTTCATAATCGTCCGCATCTATCGGGTATATGGAAGAAAAAACAACAGATTTAACCTCTCTGAAACCGGGAAGAGGCTTATTACAGGGTTTTTCATAATTAGTGACAGTATCTCCCACCCGTGCATCTGTTAATACCTTTATACCTGCTATTACATATCCAACCTCACCTGCAGACAGAGAATCTTTCGGGTATAACTGTAAACGGAAAGTTCCCGTTTCCTCCACCTTATATACCGATTTTGACGACATTAACTGGATAGTATCACCGGGCTTCACAGTTCCTTCAAAAATTCTTATATGCACCACAACGCCGCGGTATGCATCGTAATGGGAATCAAAAATAAGAGCCTGCAGAGGAGCCCGTGAAGAACCTGACGGAGGAGGAATCCTTTTAATGAGCTCTTCCAATAGTTTTTTCACCCCTGTTCCGTATTTTGCAGAAACAAGTACTACCATTTCCGGATCCAGCCCCAGATCATCCTTTATTTCCTTTTTTACCATTTCAATATCTGCACCCGGAAGATCAATTTTATTTATCACAGGAATTATTTCAAGGTCATTTTCAAGAGCCATATACATATTGGAAACTGTCTGTGCCTGCACTCCCTGAGTGGCATCTATGAGCAGTATCGCTCCTTCACAGGATGTTAATGCTCTGGAAACCTCATAATAAAAATCCACATGGCCGGGAGTATCAACAAGGTTTAGAATATACTTTTCTGTTCCGTTTAATAAATAGGGCAAAGTGATGGCCTGTGACTTTATTGTAATACCCCTTTCCCGTTCTATTTCCATAGAGTCAAGAAGTTGATCATGAAAATCTCTATCGGAAATCAGGTGAGACATCTGGATAAATCTATCCGCAAGGGTTGATTTTCCATGGTCGATATGTGCAATAATGCTGAAATTCCGTATTTTTTCTTTCTGTTTCATAGTTTAGCTCACACTATATATTAGTGATAATTTTTCTTCAATCACCTTGCTTTTTAAATTAGGATGAATATACTATCTATTGAGGAGTTTAGAGAAATTGGATAATTTTGGCAAACCCAAAGTATTGATAGTTGATGATGAAGAGGTGCTGCGCAATATTCTATCAAGATTCATAAATAAAGCAGGGTACGAAACACTCGAAGCAAAAGATGGAAAAGAAGCGATAGAACTGTATAAAATAAGCAAACCCTTTATCGTTATTTCCGATATTATGATGCCCAAAATGGACGGACTCACCCTTCTTAACGAATTAAAAAAAATAGACAAAAATGCCATGGTTGCACTTATGACAGGCTATGGCAATGAGGATATACTGCTGGAAGCGCTTCGGGGCGGAGCTCTTAATTTTTTTAAAAAACCTTTTAATTTTCAGGAAATTGTCAACTTTGTTAGGAATGCACTAAAAAGAAGATCGGAACCGGAATATAATGAATTATACTCTGAACATCTTGTGGAAGAGTCTAAAAAGTTTGTATTCCCTACAGGAGAGACAAATATTCTGCCTATTATAAATCAGGTGACACTGCATTTAAAAAAAATTGCAGATACTTCAGAAATATTAAATCTAAAAATAGGAATAGAAGAAATGATTGCCAATGCGATAGAACACGGCAATCTGGGAATTACTATGAAAGAAAAACACAAGGCCCTGGAAGAGGGTATATGGGGAAAGTTTATCCAGCATAGATTAGATATTAATAATAACCGGAGCAAAAAAGTTTTAATTAACTCTTATTTGGGGACAAAATATTTCGCAATAAGCATAGAAGACGAAGGAAACGGATTCGATTGGAAATCTTTACCAGCTCTCTCGCCGGATAATTTGCTAAATTACAATGGCAGGGGAATATTCCTCACTACAATTTATTATGACGAGGTAATA
>QNBI01000390.1 GCA_003641675.1 Spirochaetota bacterium
AACCGTCCCATGTCCTTACACCTTCCGGGAAAATTCCTATAATCCCGCCCTTCTTTATAACCTCCATTATGCTTCGAACAGCCCTGTAATCATTATTGCCCTTTCTTTTTGGAAACCCGCCGAACCATTTTAAAAGCTGCCCTATAAATCTCTTTCTAAAAAGATCCTCCGTTGCCGCAAAATATATCGGTCGTTTGAGCATAACGTATACCCACATAGGGTCGAAAAAATTTATATGATTAATAAGCAGAAACACAGGCCCCTTTTCAGGGACAACTTCTGTGTTTTCCCAGCTGAGTTTAAAGTAATTTACAAAAATAACCCGGGCAATCGAAGTGGTAATTCTATAAAACCACTTATTTACCACTTTTATCTCTCTGTCATCACTGTTCATTTTATATAAATTATCACAAAATTTTATACACGGCAACCGGAATAAATTATGAACATCCCGTTGTTGACCCGCAGGTTTCACACTTTAGGCATGTGCCGTTTCTGACAAGTGTAAAATTCCCGCATACAGGACAAGGGTCACCTTCATATCCCTTTAAACGGGCTATCGCCCCAGGATCGTCCTCTATAATTCCGGGCTCACCATCTCCCTCCGCGGGCTCCTCTTTATCCGCATGTTTGCCATTACTTAAGGTGTTGGTTGCAATGAGGTCGTCCGGTTTTACCTCGACAAGATCACTCCTTCCAAGGTATGAAAAGGCAAGGTCGCGAAAGATAAAATCGAGCACAGATGTCGTTATTCTAATATTCTTATGTCCAAGAACAATGCCGTTGGGATCGAATTTTGTAAAAGTAAAGGCATCTACATATTCCTCCAGAGGTACGCCGTACTGCAGGCCAAGTGAAACCGCAATGGCAAAGCTGTTCAACAAAGACCTGAAAGCTGCGCCTTCCTTATGCATATCTAGAAATATTTCTCCCAGACTCCCGTCTGGATACTCACCTGTTCTAATAAAGAGGCTGTGCATGCCTATTTTTGCCTTTTGCGTGTACCCATTACGCCTTGCGGGCAGACTATGCCGTTTCTTCTTTGCTCCTTCGCTTACAGAAGGCTTTTCCTGCGTTTTTACCCCTGTACGTTCACTTAAAGCTGCACTGCCTTTCCTCATCATAGAAACAATTATATCTGCAGCGGGGTCGGAGCCGGGTACAAGAGAACTTAAAGGCTGGCTGAGCTTTGAACCATCGCGGTAAATTGCTATTGCCTTTAGCATGTTCTGCCAGGAGTACATATATGCACTTTTAATATCCTCTATTGTAGAATTGTTTGGCATATTGACAGTTTTGGAAATTGCACCGGAAACAAAGGGCTGAACAGCGGCCATCATATCTATATGGGCTTTCCACGGTATAAATCTCTTTCCCGTTTTACCCGACTTATTGGCAGTATCAAAAACCGGATAGTGCTCTTCCTTTAAATGCGGGGCGTTTTCCACGGTCATCGTTCCGCAGGCATATATATTTGCATCCTCTATATCTTTTTCGGAAAAGCCCAGATACTTTAACAGATTAAAACCCTTCTGTGTTAGCTTTTTCTCAGGAATTTTAAGCTCTTTGGTTAGAAAGTCTTTCCCGAGAATTCCGGGGATAAATGCAAAATTTATAGAGAAGGCGTTACGGACAGAATTTTCGATTTTTTCAAGAACAGAGTCGGAAAACCCTTTATCACGTAAGGCCTCATATGATACACCGGGAGCACCTTTTAGAGTACCGTGTCCTACACAGTAGTGTATAATATCATCCATCTCTTCCTTGCTGTATCCTAGTTTTTTCAAGGCGGGAGGAAGTGATGCATTTATAATTTTAAAGGATCCGCCGCCTGCCAGTTTCTTAAATTTCACAAGGGCAAAATCGGGTTCTATGCCTGTAGTATCACAATCCATAACAAGGCCTATTGTTCCGGTAGGGGCAATTGCCGTTACCTGTGCATTACGGTACCCGTACTTTTCCCCCAGAGAAAGAGCATCATCCCAGTCTTTTCTCGCCGCTTTAAGAAGCTCCGGGGGACAGTACTCGGGGTTTATCCCGTGAGGTGTTACGGAAAGACCTTCATACTCTGACTCACTTACGTTATATGCGGCACGTCTGTGATTTCTGATAACCCGGAGCATGTGTTCCTTGTTAGCGTTATAATGCATAAAGGTACCAAGCTGAGAAGCCATCAGGGCAGAGCTTGCATAGGCCCTTCCCGTTAAAATAGCAGCAAGAGCTGCTGCAATACTTCGGCCCTTTTCGCTGTCATACGGAATTCCCATTACCATTAAAAGGGTACCGAGATTGGCAAAACCAAGCCCCAAAGTCCTGAACTCATAGCTCTTTTTCGCTATCTCCCTGCTCGGAAACTGGGCCATTAACACACTTATTTCGAGAATTACAGACCACACATAAACTGCATACTCTAAATCTTCAACGAGGAATTTTGCATTTTCCTTGTCATAGAATTTAAGATAGTTGATTGATGCGAGATTACAGGCAGTATCGTCTAAAAACATATATTCAGAGCATGGATTGGAAGCCCGTATACTTCCGTTTTCCGGGCATGTATGCCATTCATTTACCGTTGAATGAAACTGAAGTCCGGGGTCGGCACAACTCCATGCGGAATATGCTATTCTTTCCCATATCTCCCTCGCCTTTACAGTCTCTTTTACACTTCCGTCCGTTCTGTTTATTAATGTCCAGTCAGCATCATCTATTACTGCCTTCATGAACTGCGCAGTCAGCCGGACGGAATTATTGGATGACTGGCCGCTTACCGTATTGTATCCCTCTTTATCCCACTCTGTGTTGAGCTCTTCGAACTCATAACTCTTTATTCCCTGCTTTGCAAGCTGAATAAGATGATGAATAAAAGGCGCGGGGACATCATCTTCCAATGCGTTTCTAATAGCACTGTACAGAACAGAATTCTCCTGAGGGTTAAACCTGTTTCCGTTTAGATTTTCCGAATTTGTCCAGCAAGCATCTATTATTGCAATACTGTGCTTCCGCAGAATTCTGCTGCCCGTTGCAAGTGCAGCTACCTTCTGTTCCTCAAGAACCTTCCAGTCTATAAATGTTTCAATATCGGGGTGATCAGCATCCAGAGTTACCATTCTTGCTGCCCGCCGCGTTGTACCTCCGCTTTTTATTGCCGCAGCAGACCTGTCGCCTACC
>QNBI01000391.1 GCA_003641675.1 Spirochaetota bacterium
ACAGGCAGAGCAGATGGGTGCAGAAACTATACGGGGAGAGATTGTTTCCATAGAGGATGATAACGGTCTATACAGAATTGTTCTGTCTAAGGGGAATAGAATAGAGTCGAGAAGTGTAATTCTTGCGCCGGGGTGTCAGCCGAGGCAGCTTGGTATTCCCGGTGAAAAAGAATTTTTAGGGAAGGGTGTTTCGTACTGCGCCACATGTGATGCAGAACTCTATGAAGAAGCTACTGTGGTAATAGTTGGAAGCGGAGATACTGCAGTAGAGGAGGCGAACTATATTAGCCGATATGCAGACAGGGTGTTAATGGTAGTTGTACACGATGAGGGCACTCTGGACTGCAATAAAACTATGGCGGAAGAGGCCTTTGCAAACCCTAAGCTTGTCTGGCTGTGGAACCATTCACTTTCTTCCATACAGGGGGATGAAATTGTAAACGGCGTAACGTTAAAAGATTTAAAGAAGGGCACAGAGGAACATATCGAATGCGACGGGGTGTTTATGTTTGTAGGGATTATTCCGCAGACTGCCTTTCTTAAAGGTTTTGTAAACCTGGAAAGAGGATATATAACAGCTAATGACAGAATGGAAACAGAAAAGCCTTTGGTATATGCAGCCGGTGATGCAAGGGTTAAAACGCTCCGGCAGGTGGTAACTGCTGCATCCGATGGTGCTATCGCAGCCTTCTATGCGGATAAGGCTCTTAGTGAATTGGATGGCTACAGTAGGGCAATGGAAGGAACAAACGGCGAATGCCTTCTCTACTTCTATACTCCTCCAGTTCAGAGAAGCCTTGAGCTTTTCCCTATTGTCGAAAAGAAGGCAGAGGATTTAAAAATTCCTTTAAGAAAATTTGATATATACAGGTATAAAAATACTGCAGCAAGATTTGGAATTAAAGAAGTACCCGCGCTTATCCATCTTAAAGATGAAAAAAAGTTGCGTGAAATTAAACTATAAACGAAAGGAGGCACACAGATGCTTGAGGGCAAAAATGTCATTATACTTGGCGACCGCGATGGTATTCCGGGCCAGGCAATAGAAAAGTGTCTGGAAGGAAAAGATATTAAAGTAATCTTTTCCACAACAGAATGCTATGTCTGAACATCTGCCGGTGCGATGGACCTGGAGAACCAGAAGCGGGTTAAAGCCCTTGCCGAAGAATACGGAAATGAAAGTATAGTCGTAATTCTTGGAGGGGCAGATGCAGAGGCGAGCGGCCTTATTGCGGAGACCGTTATTGCGGGCGACCCGGCTTTTGCAGGTGCATTGACAGGAGTCCAGTTGGGACTCCCAGCTTACCATATTCTGGAACCTGAAATTAAAGCAGAAATAGACCCCAAAGTTTACGAGGAGAATATTGCCATGATGGAAATGGTTCTGGAGGTTGATGATATTATAAGTGAAGTATCCTCTATCCGCAAACAATTCTTAAAAACCTAATTCATGGAGAAGTTATGATTGAACTAAATAAAGATAATTATGACGAGAAGGTTTTGGGATATAAAGGTGTTTCCCTCGTAGATTTCTGGAGTGAAACCTGCGAGGGCTGCCTCGATATTATTCCGGATTTAGAGACCCTTGAAGTAAAATATAAGGGCAGAGTGAATTTTGGAAAAGTTAACATCAAGGGAAATAGACGGCTTGCAATACGCGAAAAGGTATTAGGACTTCCTTCACTTTTAATTTATAAAAACGGGGAGAAACTGTTAAGTTTCTCCAAGGAAATTGATATGGCGGAAGTTGAAGAGAAGCTTAAGGAGATTGTCGGTGGCTGAAAAAGACACTAGGGAATCAAGTTCCGCGCAAACCAAAACCAGCCTACCCGTTGTAAGGCACTGTTCTTACAACCTATTCTACGCTCCTAATTTAACTCTCCTTACCGGTACTACTCCGGAAAGCGAGAAGCATAAAAATCCCGGTTCGGAATATGTTAAAAATATTGAAAATTCGTTTAGGACATACGAAGAGATGGTAAGTTATCCTCCGAATCAGGTTTTTATAGGAAATCTCGATCCGGATGAACTCCCTGAAAAACCATGGTTTAAAAATACAGGAAAAGCTCCGAACAGCGGTCCCTTCGGCCGTATTCTTGAAGAGCCCTTTCTCTATGCTCTTATAAGGTTTGCAGATGTTTTTAAACTTGTAATCTTTGAAAAGGATTTTTCTATAGAAGCAGAGGCGCTTTTAAAGGCCGATGATGCGATGGAAGGGGCTGACTATACAGGGTACAGGGATGATTTCACAAAAGAGCAGTTAGAGAAAGAAATAAAAAATGGGGCGCTGCCTCTTACCTTAAAGGGAAAGGTTGTAGGCTGCGTAAAGGATGCCCATCCGGATGATATTAACCTTAAAAACAGAACAATTCTTGAAAATCTCATTTCAAAGGGTACTGGAATATACGCCGTTCGGAGGCTTCTTGCAGATTCTGCTGTATCACCGGAAAGCATAGGCTACATTATAGAGACTTCGGAAGAGGCATGCGGTGATATGAACCAGCGCGGGGGAGGGAACTTTGCAAAGGCTATCGGAGAGCTTTCGGGACTTAAGAATGCTACAGGAAGCGATACAAGGTCGTTCTGTGCAGGTCCTGTTCACGGGCTTATACAGGCGGCGTCTCTTGTTGCATCGGGAACTTTCAGTAAGGTCATTCTTGCGGCCGGCGGTTCCAGTGCCAAACTCGCCATGAATTCCAAAAAACACATTTCCGGCGGTTATCCGATTTTGGAGGATTCTTTAGGCTCTTTTGCAGTACTCATAGAGCGGGATGCAGAGGGCGGAATAGTGTTAAGAAACGATGTTATAGGAACCCATAAAATAGGGTCCGGTGCATCTCCCCAGGCGGTAATTAACGACCTCGTTGTAAATCCTCTATACAGTGCGTCTTACCGTATTTCGGATGTGGACAAATTTGCGCCGGAGCTTCAGAACTCGGAAATAACGGAAGCAGCAGGAGCCGGGAATGTGACTCTGGCCAATCTAAAAATGATTGCCGCAATGGCGGTTATAAAGAAAGAAATAGAAAGGCCGGAAATGGGGGCTTTTATTGATAAACACGGCCTTCCCGGATGGGCTCCCACTCAGGGGCATATCCCGTCGGGGATTCCTGCACTCGGCTGGTTTGTAAAATGGGCGAATGCAGGGAAAATAAAGAGGGGT
>QNBI01000392.1 GCA_003641675.1 Spirochaetota bacterium
CAAGAATTGCCGCTGTAAAATCGATATTTATTTATGCTGATAAAAACGGCATCCCTTTGATAATTTCAGCGGGTGACCAGATCGATAACGGCGAGGTAAGAAATGAAAGAATTCTTAAAGACCTTTTTTTAATAATTGAAAACTACAGACATATTAAGGTAATAATGATTGCAGGAAACCACGATCCGCTGTCTTCCCAGAGCATTTACTCGCGGTTAAGCAAAAACTACTTTCCGGAAAACCTCTATTTTGTTAAAGATAGAGAAAAATTAGAGTTTCCGGAATACCGCTGTGTAGTATTTGCTTCGTCTCTTAAAAGTAAAAACGGTACTATAAATCCTCTGGAATGGATTCCTAATAATGGCACAGGGGAGAATTTAATAAGGATAGGGGTAGCTCACGGCAGTTTAAAAATAGAGGGCAAGTATAATGTGGAGGATTTCCCCATAGAAACCGATTTTGCCCTGGCAAAAAAACTAAACTACTTAGCTTTAGGGCACTGGCACTCTTACTATAAACATAACGATTATACATACTATCCCGGGACGCCCGAACCTCTGCAGTTCAAGGACAGCGGCTGTATATTGAGAGTATCCATAGATAAAGCCGGAAATATTCCTCTTGTGGAGAAGGTCCCTGTACACCAGTTTAGCTGGGATACGGATACTGTAGATATAGTATCTTCCGAGGATGTCGATCTGCTGTACAAAAAGCTTAAAAGGAATGCATCCTTACAAAGAATTGTAAAGCTCATACTTAACGGTAATCTCTCTCTAAGAGATTTTCACAGCCTTAAAGAACAACTTGAAAAATTCAAAGATAACTATTTTTCTTTTTTCACAGAGAATAATATTTCACTTGTCCCTTCCTCTGATGATCTGTCTAAAATACTTCCCCAGGGCTATCTTGCAAAAATAGTAGATGAACTTAACGATTTAAGAAAGCCGGCCAATAAAAGTATTCTTGATTTTATTAATGACGAAAACATCGCAAAGGAAGATGTAATAAACTATGCCTTACTGGAAATATTTAATCACTTTAGAAGGGATTAATACAGGATGCAGTTAAAAAGAGTTAAATTAAAAAACTGGAAAAACATAAGAAAGGCGGAAATTGATTTTAGCAGCGGTATAAATATCATTTCCGGCAGAAACGAAATCGGAAAATCAACAATAATCGAAGCCCTTGAATATGCATTTCTACAGCCTGCTAATACCAAATCGCGGGACAGTATAGGTATATCCCCCTGGGGTACATCCTTAAAGGGTGAGATTAATGTAT
This sequence comes from Spirochaetota bacterium, assembly GCA_003641675.1. Taxonomy (GTDB): domain Bacteria; phylum Spirochaetota; class Spirochaetia; order SZUA-6; family SZUA-6; genus SZUA-6. The sequence goes on from QNBI01000392.1 coordinate 1,282, forward strand.
ATTTTGTAACAGAACAGGGTAAAACATACTCTCTTTATAAATCATTTCCGGGAGGAAATTCATCGCTCGCTGTGATAGGCGACAGCGGCAGGGAAATAGAGCTCCACAATACAAATACTAAAGTTCAGGAAGAGCTTTTTAAACTTCTTGGAATATCAGAGGATAAAAGCGGACTATTTAACCTTTTATGGATCGGACAGGGCAAATCTTTAAACCTCTTTTCAGATAAAGACAATCCTTTTACAAACAATAAAGCTTTTAACCTTAAGGTGAGAAAGATAATTAAAGAAAATATTATCTCCAAAGAGAGTGAAGAATTTTATAACTATCTTTTAAAAGAGAATGATCTGGTATTTACATCGACAAACAAACTTAAAAAAAATTCAGCGATGTACAGAATGCAGGAGAAAGAAGAAAAGTTAAATGAATTAATTAACGGAATAAAAACTAAGCTGAATAAAGCAGCAGAAATAAATACTGCAATAGAGGAGCTTTCCGGGAAAGTAGAAAATATGGAAGCACGGTTAGGGGATGAAGAGAAAAAATTACAGGATTTACTAATACGGCAAAAGAATTACAAAAAAGAAGAAGAGAAATATAAATTAGAGACTGCCAACTATGAAACAAAGAAGGCAGAATTCAATAGTATAGAAAAAGATTATACGGAAATCATTAAAATTGATGAAAAATTAGCTGATCTGGAGATAAAGATTAAGAAAGATACGGCAGCCCTTAATTTATTCAGGACGGAACAGAAAGGGCTTGCAGAGAAACATGAAAAACTGGAATTTGAACTAAAGCAGTACACTCGTTATAATGAGTATCTTACAATTATATTGAAAATCAGAAATCTTAGAGAAAAGCTTGAACCCCTTAAAAGGAGAGAGAAAGAATTAAACGATGTAAAAGCTCTCTATAGCAGTTTAACAGACAAGATAGAAAAATTATCTGTGAAGGATGGAACTCTTGTAAAAGAGGCAGAAAATATTACAGCAGCAACGGAGAAATTAAAAATAGAGATAAAAAGCTCCTCACTGCAGATTAATCTTACAGCAAAACAAAAGATTCAGGTTGATATAGAGCAGGATAAGAACGATAAAAAAAGGCTTACACTTAATGAAAATCAGAAAAGCGAGATTTTTTCGAGCGGAAATATCAAAATAGATATTCCTGATATCATAGATATTGATATTTCAGGTAATGCGGATAGCAGAAAGCTTAAACAATTGAATAAAAACCTCAAGGAAAACAAAAACAGGCTTGAGCAAATATTCAGAGATGCCGGCCTTAATAGTATCGAAAAAATTAAAGAGGAATACGAAAAATATAAAGGTTTTAAAGAGGAATTGGAAAGGCTTAAAATAAAACGGGATACGCTGTTAGACAGTTATAAAAACAAAGACCAGCTTAAAACTGAGATAGAAAATATCAATAGAGAGATAGAACAAAACAGGAAAGATGCCGGCAGAGAGTTTACAGACAACCGGTTTGCGGATAAAGGCTTCAGAGATAAAGGTGAACTTCAGGATGGTATCGAGACAGAAACTCAAAAAACAGTCAGCGAAATTATCAGACTAAAAAATAAACTTAAGCTTTTGGAAAGGGATAAAGAAGAAAAACAAAAGAGCATTCTGGAAGCAGAAAAAGATGCAACTGCAGATAAAACGGAAAAAGAAACTCTAGAAAAACGGAAAAGGAACATTTTGAGAAGCCTGAACGCCGAGCATTTTAAAGAGAATTATCTTAAAAGAAAAGATGAAATAGAACATGCTAAAAAAATGCTTGATAAAATGAAGCCTCTGCCTGCCGATGAGATAAAAGATGAAGTGGTAGAGAGCCTTAAAAAAACAATCAATAAAATTAAGGAAGAAAGAGATAA
>QNBI01000393.1 GCA_003641675.1 Spirochaetota bacterium
AAATACGGAATACTCATATTTTCAGGTTACTCCGAATATACAGGCAATAGATTATACCGATATTAAAGAATTCGGCAGTAGTAATATAATGGGTTTCTTTGGAGTGAGAAGGGCCCAGTATTAAGGGAATATTTTTAGAATAAAGGAGTTAAAATGAAAAAAGCTAGAATCACTGCTATTGTTGTAGTTTTAATTTTTACAGTTGTAGTTGTTTTTGCGCAGACAGGTTCTTTCGGCGGAAAAAGAACTACTCAGGTTCAGGTGCAGATACGCTCGAATGTGAGAGGAGCCAATGTATATTTGGGCAAGCTCCACGGAAGGACCCCGTTCACTTTCAAAATAGCACCGGGATACTACACCATTCGTGTCTCTGCAAGCGGCTATTCTACATTTAACGGCAGAATAAATGTATCAAAGAACAGTTACCAGACAATAAATATAACCCTGCAGCCGTTAATGGTTTCTGTAACATTCACTTCGAATGTACGCGGAGCAAGGCTCTACTTAAACAACAGACCTAAAGGGACAACACCGACAAACCTGCATTTAGCACCGGGCAGTTACACTGTTAGACTCGAAGCAAAGGGTTATACAACCTATCAGGGGCGGGTTAATGTTACAAGATCTTCGAGACAGACCTACAACTTCCGGATGGAGCCTGCGGTAGTTTCTGTCAGGTTTTTATCTAATGTAAAGGGGGCTAAACTCTATTTGGATAATAAATATAGGGGAGCAATGCCCTTAAATTTGCGCTTAACTCCGGACACCTATAATGTGCGGGTCGAAGCAAAGGGGTATACTGCCTATCAGGGGCAGGTAACTGTTACTCCTTTGTCCGGGCAAAATTACAGCTTTGAACTGCAGCCCTCTACAGCAACTCTGAATGTTGTAGTTCCGGCCAAATATCTTAACAAACTTGTTAAAAATCAAAAAAATCTTATCCGTTTGTGGGTCGATAAGAAACCTATGAATTCCAAAGGCGGAGTTAGAAATTTCCATGTAACACCGGGAAGGCATACCATTCGAATTACTACCGGAGGAGTGGATGTAACGAGACAGTTCACCTTTGAGCCCGGTGCTGTTTACAACCTGGAACTATTCATGGATATTAGACTTAGAAAATAAATTACAGGACTACATATTCCTGCAGATATAAAAAGCCTGCCTACTAACAAGCAGGCTTTTTAAAATTTTTATTGCAAAAAAAGTCCGATTATTGCATGATATCAGAACCAAACTCAAGGAGGAACAGTACATGAAAAAGTTGTCTATAGTTGTACTTGCTCTGTTAATTTTCAGCACTTTCGCGTTCGCAGATTTTAAAGATACACTTAAGAAGGCTGATAACATTTACGATTCAGAGCAGTACAAAGCGGATAAAGATTTTCTTCTTAATGCAGTTAACAAAGCTCCGGGCAGTAAGGAAAAAGCAGAGGTTTACTGGAGGCTCGCCAGGGTTGTGCTTAATCTCGGTGATCAGGCGGAAAATCATGGAATTAAGGGCAATGAGCTTTTAAATTATTTTGTTGAGGGAGAAAAATACGCAGATAAAGCCATAAGTGCCGACCCTGACAATTTTAATGGTTATTACTGGAAATCCGCTAATATCGGCAGGTGGGGGCAGACTAAGGGAATACTCAATTCTCTGTTTAAGGCGGAGCCTATGAGAGACCTTTTAAAGAAAACAGTAACCCTTAATCCTGATTTCCCGGATGCTTATTATGTGCTGGGCCAGCTTTACGAGCAGGTACCAGGTTTCCCCATATCGTTTGGGAATACCGATTTTGCCGTATCTTTAGGTAGAAAAGCAGTTGATCTGTATATGAAGAGGTACAGGGCAGGGCTGGAAAAGGATATTAACTATGATTTCTATACAGAGCTTTCAAAACATCTGTACAAGCGTAACTGGAATGCAGGAAAACGGAGAAGAGAAAAAGGAAAAAAACTCAAAAAGTATAATTCCTTAAACGATCCTTTCGAGAAATCTCTGTACTATGAGGGTGTTGCCGAAGAAAAAAATGAGTCGGACAGAGGAGAAGCGGTAGAGATGATAAAATGGGTAATTAATGAGCTAAGTTCAATACAGAACAGAAAAACAAGTCAGAATGATGACTTAAAAGAAGCAAAAGAAACCCTTAAAAAATGGGGACTGTAATAATAAACAAATATATATGCGCCGTCCGGTTTATCCGGGCGGCTGTGTAGGTTTTTTCCGGTATTTTAAAAGGCTCGCCTTGGTGAGTTTTGTATTCCCTATTTTTTTTCTAATTTCTGTAACCGTTTCTTCTACTTTTCGTTTTTTATCGTACATATCTGTAAAAAGCTCCTGCTGTTCCGCACTTTCCCTGGGAACAAGGTTTGCAAGCCCCACCCCGATAAGCCTTAGAGCTCTGCTCTTATTCCATTTTTTACGTAAGAGTTCCAGGTTAATTCCATAGAATTCTTCTGCGGAGGAAACCCAATGTTTAAGGCTCTTCTGTATATTCACAGTTGTAAAATCTGCATAACGGAGTTTAAGGGTAACGGTTTTAGATCTGTACTTATCGTTTAACAGCCGGAACATTACTTCGTGCGACAGCTCCATAATGGTTCTCTTAATCCCCGGAAGGTCCCTCCTGTCTTTCTGAAATGTCCTTTCCGAACTTATGGAACGGCTTTTGGTTTCCTGTTCATGAATCTCAACCTCTATACCGCGGACAGCGTTATAGAGATATTTACCTGCCGCATCTCCTAAAACTGCAGATAAAAGAGGAAGAGGATATGCACGCAGCTGCTCTATCGTTGTTATATTTAATTCGTTTAAACGCTCCAGGGTTTTTTTGCCAAGTCCCCATAGGCTCTTTAATTCGAGTTTATCTATAAAATCTACCTCGCTGCCTTTTTCAACTATGAAAAGCCCGTCCGGTTTGCCGTATTCGGATGCCAGTTTTGCTAAATACCTGTTAGAGGCTATTCCGATAGAAATCGTTAATCCGGTTTCTCTGTGAATTCGTTTCTTGATTTTTTGTGCTACCTCCTTAGGCGGCCCGAACAAACGTTCCGTTCCTGTCATGTCCAGAAATGCCTCATCCACAGAAACCTGCTGAAAGGCAGGGGTATAGTCTTTTAAAATAAACATAACAGTTTTAGAAACCTGCAGATATCTGGAC
>QNBI01000394.1 GCA_003641675.1 Spirochaetota bacterium
AGATGCCGGTTATTACGATCCGGAAACAATAAAGCAGGCTAAGGCAGATCTTGACAGTGCACTTGAAATAAGAACAAAGGATCCTGAAAAAGCCAGGCAGTTATTAGTAAAAGTAAAGAAAGAAGCAGATTTAGCCTTTAACAACTCTGTGAAAAAGGCTGCAGATTCACTTACAGATAGAATGAGCAGGATGAAAGCAAGGCTCATGGAGATAGAGGCCGATAAATTTATGCCGGACCTGTATAAGGATGCTGTTGCAGGTATAGATAAGGCTGAAAGGCTGTATAAAAACGGTGCTCTGGCAGATGCACGCGATAAAGCCTATGAAAGTTTAAAGAAAATGGCAGATCTTTACGATCTCCTTGATAAGAGAATACGCTGGGTAAGAATACTAAAACGGGACACAGAACAGTACCTTGATGAAGCGGAAAAATCCGAAGCCTCAGCCTGGGCAGCAGATGAACTTAAGAAGACAAATGAGCTGTACTATAAAGGCGTTGAAGCATTCCAGAAGTACGATCTGGATGCCAGCGAAGAATACTTCGGAAGCGCTAAAGAAGCGGCAAGGGATACAGTAAAATTTGCAAGGCAGCGGAAAATAGCTGTTAAAAAGAAAAAAGCAGAAGATCTTATGCTGGAAGTAATGAAAGAAATAGAAGCTGCATCTAAACTCACCGTTGTTACAGATGAAGGTACCGTTATTAAACCGGAGAAATGGTCGGGCGAGGATGTGTTAAAAGAGACAGAAAAAAAGGCAGAAGAGGAAAATAAGGGAAATAACAAAAACGGCGGACAGTCCATGAGAATACCAGCTGATAATGGAGTTGCTGTGCTTGGAGATGTTAGGCAGGAGAGTTTTCTTGATGAGGCTAAAGCTCTATGGAAAATCGGAGTGGAGGAAAAGGATAAAGGCAATTTTGAGAAAGCTATGGAGTATTTCCTCGAAGCAAAAAAGTATATAGCTGCATATAAAGAACAGGCAGTACAGTCGGTTTATACTGTTAGGCTAATTCCGGAACGCAGAGACTGCCTCTGGAGAATAGCGGAGTATGATTTTGTATACGGCAATCCGTATCTCTGGCCTAAAATTTGGAGAAGAAACAGAAAACTCATTCAGAATCCGGATCTTATATATCCGGGATGGAAACTTGTAATTCCTCCGAAGTAAATATCAGGCTTTAATCTTTTCGGTAAGTTCTTCTACTCTTTTTTCCAGCTCGGATGGGGAATTTGCCTCAACCACAAGGCGGAGGTAAGGTTCTGTATTGGAAGGCCGCAGGTTAAACCACCATTCAGGAAAATCGATTCTAATTCCATCGAGAGTATTGAGCTCCCCGTATGTATAGCTTTTCTGAATTCTATCTATTACAGCTTTCTTATCGTTGACTTCAAAGTTAATTTCACCGGAATAGTAGTAATGACTAATGGAGCTAATAAGCTCAGAAATAGGTTTTTTCTCTATGGACAGAATTGACAGTACCGTTAGAGCTGCTATCATTCCGGAGTCACAGTAGTAATTTTCACGAAAATAGTAATGGCCTGCAAGTTCGCCCCCGTAAATACCGTTTGTATCACGGAGGAGTTTTTTGGCATGTGAGTGGCCTACCTTACAAATTGTGGGGCTACCGCCGAGTTTGCTTATAAACTCAGGAACGCTTCTTGAGGATCTGACATCGTACAGAACTGTCTTGTCTTTACCCGGTTTTTCAGGATAGTGCTTAAAGAAGTGGAGGCCTATCAGAGCGGTTATGAGGTCGGGAGAAATAAACTTTCCCTTTTCGTCTATAAACATAACTCTGTCGGCATCGCCGTCGAAGCAGATTCCCACATCGGCTTTAGTTTCTACTACTTTAGCTTCCAGGTCTTTGAGGTTTGCCTCTATTAACGGGTTTGGAGCATGGTTGGGGAAATTACCGTCCGGATTGTCGTACATAAAACTTATTTCTGCAGAGAGGCCTTTGACCACATCGTGAATGAAAATTCCAACCATTCCGTTAGAGCCGTCTATTACTGCTTTTATTTCCCCTATTCCGTTTTTAAACTTATTAAGGTGCTTTAAATAATCGGATTTTATATCTAATTTCTCTGTTTTTCCTTTGCTGCTAAGAGGTTTTACTTCTCCGGCGGACATGGCCTCTAATTTGTTTAACCCTGTTTCATAACCGACAGGAATTGCCTGTTCTCTAGATATCTTTAACCCATTGTACTCTTTGGGATTATGAGAGGCTGTTATCATTACACTTCCGGTTATATTGTAGAATGCCGTTGCAAAATAGCAGGCCGGTGTATCGCAGAGCCCTATATCCAGGACATCAGCTCCTGCATCGTTAATACCATTGCTTAAAGTATGAAATATTTCATCGGAAGAGAGACGTATATCTCTTCCCACTATTATTTTCTTTGAATTAAGCAGCCGGGGAAGAAAAAACCCTATCCTGTAGGCTTTTTCTCTGTCCCAGTCCTTATTGTAAATTCCACGGATATCGTAAGATTTAAATATACCCACCTATAAACTCCTTATATTTTTGTCATGATATTATCAAAAAAGGCAGATATTGTTAATAGGATATAATCATGAAAAATTAAACAATGAGGATGCTTCTATGCAGAACTTTAATAATTTAGACTCTATGCAGGAAATGGTTATCCAGTGCAGTTGTTCCGGAAAAATACGAAAGTGGAACAAAGCGGGCGAAGATATAACTGGATTCAGCAGTAAAGAAGTTAACAATAGAGATATAGGGTTTTTGTTTTCTAAAAGCTCTGCCCTTAAGCTTAAGAGAATAATGGCTTTTGTTAAGGAAGGCAGCAGTTTTCCGCCAATAGAGGTGGAAATGCAGATAAAAAACGGGCAAAGCATTCCCGTTGATGTTGTTATATATAAAGAAGAGGACGGGTTAGCCTGTATTGTAAGGGATGTAACCCTTAAAGATTTGCTTTTAAAGAAAAAGTATGAGTATGCAGAACTATATAAAAACCTTGTGGAACATTCATCCGCTATGATTTATGTGCTGGATACAGATGGGAAAATTGTTTTTATGAATGCCACCGGCATAAAAATGCTCGATTATGCAAAAGATGAAATAGTTGGACAGCCTTTACTTAATTTTATTCATCCTGAGGACAG
>QNBI01000395.1 GCA_003641675.1 Spirochaetota bacterium
CAGTGTTTTCTGCTTAATTTTCATAAGCACCTCCTACATTAACGTTAATGTAGATATTAAAAATGAAATATATACGATTACAGGATATAGCCGAAAGGGCAAATGTTTCTATTAATACTGTAAGCAGAGCGTTAAAGGCTAAAAAGGATATAAGCAGGGAAACAACAGAATTAGTTAGGCGTATTGCAGATGATCTGGGTTATATACCGCATGCAACTGCATCGAGCCTCCGTTCCAATGAAAATAAAACAATAGGTGTTGTAATTACAAATATTGACAATACCTTTTTCGGAAGGATACCGCAGGGAATTAATGATGCATTTGTAGAGTATAACTACATTATTCTAGCTTTAAGCAGCAATGAGGATGTAGAGAAAGAGAAAAAGATACTTAAATCTTTGCTTGCCAACAGTGTTGCAGGTATTATTATTGTACCTGCTCGTGATATTGAGAGCGGGCTTAACTATGATAAATTGAAAATTCACCATATAAACATTGTAAGGAAAGGAATGCTTAATACGAAGACCTATTTCACTGTTGATTCCTTTAAAAGCGGAACACTTGTTGCGAACCATTTTGTAAAGTTAAATAGAAAGCATCCGGCATATATTGGTTACAGCCTGCCTGTTTCATGCAATAAACTTAGGTTCGAGGGCTACAGAGAGACGCTTTTAAATAATGGTATTAGATTAAGAGCAAATCATGTCTATTCTTGTTTATCAAATCCTCAAGATGCATATAAGGCTGCAAAGCATCTTTTAAAAGAAAAAAAAGATGTAGATTCAATATTTGTCTATAACGATCAAATGGCTTTCGGTGTTGTTAAGGCGTTGCTGGATCTGGGAATTAAAATACCGGAAGATATTACAGTAGTGGGTCATGATGATATTGAAGAAGCAGCCTTTTTTTCTCCTGCTCTTTCTACAGTTAATATTCCTAAATACCGCCTAGGCTATGAATGTGCAGTTTCATTAATAGAGATGATACAGAGCAGAGAAACAAACGAAAAGAGTGTCATCTATGTCCCAAAACTCCTTATAAGAGAGACGTAATTCTAAACGTAAAATTCAGCACGAAAACCACAGAGTAGCAAATAGGAAGAAAATAATTAAAAAGAGGTTTTAACAGAGAAAAACAAATATCTCGGCCGGCCTTAAGCTAAAACTTCAATATGAGTAAAAAGCCGATTCCTGTAGAAAGTATAAGAAAAATAAATGAGTATATATGAAACTTTGCAAATATTTTTTTTGAATCAACGAGTTTTAGAGCTATTAGATTTGCAAGAGAACCGGTAACTATACCGGCTCCGCCTATATTTACAGAATAGACGAGCACTTTCCAGTTGACATTAAAATTAGCGAGAAGAAAAGTTGCCGGGACATTACTTATTATTTGGGAAAGTAGAATCCCTGAAAAGTACAGGTTGTCTGTACGGCCTGGTTTTATGGAACTTAATAAATTCTTTATAATATTTAATTCCGAGATTAGATGAATATCTATGAATAATACTACAAATAAAACTATTAAAGACCAGTTTGTTTTCTTTATTACTTTTTTGAAAAAAATAAGATATATACCGAGTATTGCCGGCAGTACGTATAGTGTTATTTTTAATTCTTCGGATACAATAAATAAAATAAAGGAAATAACGGATACAACCAAAAGTTTTTTATCAACTGCTATGTTGTTATTTTTCCTGTGATAGCGAAGAGGGGTTTTTTTCGTAGTTAAATGTGCAAAGACAAGGAGAAGTAAAAAAAGTAAGGTAAAAAGAGGCAGCATGTGTAAAATAAACTTAAAAAATGGGATATGCCACTTATGCCAGATATATATATTTTGAGGATTACCGATCGGAGAGAGGAGGGAACCGGCATTAACCGCTATTATTTCCAGTATTATAAATTTATGAGTGTCATTCTTAATAGTCGAAGAAAGGCTTAAAGTGATAGGAACAATAATAAGAATACTTATATCATTTGTGAGAAACATGGAAAAAATAGCGGCTATGGAAATAAGCAGAAATGCAAGGGTGTTTTCGTGCCTTACCCTTTTTACCATTTGTTTGGAGAGGTAATGGAAGAAATTACTAAGTCTTAATCCGGATGTTATTACAAAAAGCCCGGAAAGAAGGCTTATTGTTTTCCAGTCCACATAGGACGGATAATGTCTAATTTTAAAAGGCATTGTACAGATGAACACAAAGAGGATGCCGAGAGATGCAAGCAGAAAGTAATCTGGGTTTTTCTTGTGTTTGGTTAAATCCGCCGCCTTTTTATTCTGAGGCGGCAGATTTTTTCCGTTTCCGGTTTTTAGAATGTCGGGTTTTATCTTTGTTGCTAAGTTCTGCATAATCGTTTACTCTATGATCCGTAATATGCCATCTCCTGAGTTGCTTCATAATCCGGAATAACATGTATACCGTCGCAGTATATCTTTAGAGATGCTACTACTTCATTTTTATAGGTCAGCGGAACAACCCAATATCCCTCTGGCGCTCTGTACCATGCTCCTGCAAGTATTTTCAGATTATTTACTATTGTACTGAACTGCCTTTTAATATTTTTGAGAGAAGTGCTTTCCTGATAAACTACTGGTCTGTACTCTGCCGGAAGTACAGAGCCGTTTACAGGGTCAAATCCGATTACAGATACAACGACATCCCGGTATACAAGGCCTCCCTTGATCTGCAGTTCACCGCCGGGGCCCCTTAAAATCCAGACTTTTCCCTCTCTCAGGTATTTTCTTTCCTGTGCTGCAGTTGCCAGTACTTTCTGCACCATTTCCGTTGAAAGATTAATGCTGTACTGTGAAGAATAACTATATCCGCCTGTTGTGCCTGTGAAAGCGGAGCCCGGAGGCAGCGGTGCTGCACCGGGAAATCCGGCTCCAGGTGGTACAGGGGGTCCGCCGGGAAATCCGGCTCCTGGCGGTACGGGAGGTGCACCGGGAGGCATTGGGGCTGGCTGCCCGCCGGGTAACGGGCCGGCGGATACAGGGCTGCCGGTTCTGGCTGCTGTCTGCGGTGATGCTGACTGTGAAACAGCATTTTGGTTCTGGTTAAATGATTGTACTCCTGCAGTAGTTGATGTACCGTAAATATTAAGAATCGGGGGC
>QNBI01000396.1 GCA_003641675.1 Spirochaetota bacterium
CCGAGAATTGAGATGCTGGAAATGCTAAATGAAGTTTCTCTGGAGGTGTCATCCCCGGGAATAGACAGAGTAATAAAAAACAGAGATGAGTACAGAATATTTATGGGAAGAGGAGTTAAGATATTTTTAAAAGACCGAGATACTCCTTTGGTAGGAGTTATAAATGAATATGTCAATGATAAAAATACCTTAGAACTAAAAAGAGGTGCTGATACTATTAAAATTGATATTGATAAAATTAGAAAAGCGAAGCTTTATGATTATGAGGAGGTGGAAGAATAAAAAATGTCTTCTAATATGGCACAGGCAATAAAGCAACTTGTTCAGGATAAGGGTGTATCGGAGGAACTGATACTTAAAACAATAGAGTCTTCTCTACTGGCTGCTTATAAAAAAAAATATGGTACTACAGAAAACGCAGTTGTTAAATTTAATGAGGACGGAACAGAGGTAACGATATTTGCACAGAAGAGAATAGTAGAAGAGGTAGAAGATCCTGTTACAGAAATAGCACTTGACGAGGCTCTTAAATTGAGTAATGAAAGCGAAATAGGCGATGAACTGCTTATAGAGATAAACCCTAAGGATTTTGACCGTGTAGCGATCCAAAGCGCTAAACAAAAGGCAAAACAGACCTTAAAGGAAATACAGAAGGATACACTTTACTCCGAGTTTAAAGACAAAATCGGAGAAATGATTATCGGGTACTATCAGAGAGAGAGAAACGGTAATATATACGTTGATCTTGGAAAAACAGAGGGTATTCTGCCTAAGAAGTATCAGTCTCCGAGAGAGATATACAGGCCTAATGACAGAATTAAGGCTTTAATTTATGAAATAAATAAAAATCCTTCCGGTCTGCAGATAGTCCTTACAAGGACACATTCCGAATTTGTACGGAAAATATTTGAGCTTGAGGTCCCTGAAATTTATGATAAAACCGTTGAGGTTTTTAAAATTGTGCGGGAACCCGGATACAGAACAAAAATTGCCGTTTACTCAAACAGGGATGACGTTGATCCTGTTGGGGCGTGTGTTGGTTTAAAGGGTGTAAGAATTCAGGCAGTTGTAAGAGAACTGGAAGGAGAAAAAATAGATATTTTAAAGTATGACCCGGATCCTAGAATATTTGTTAAAAATGCTTTATCTCCTGCGGAAGTCAGCCAGGTTATAATCCTTGACGATGTAAAAAAGCAGGTGCTTGCTGTCGTTCCGGACAATCAGTTTGCTCTTGCAATAGGGAAACAGGGACTAAATGTGCGTTTAGCCAACAGGCTTGTGGACTGGAATATAGATGTAAAGACAGAGACCCAGTTCGGAGAAATGGATATTACAGATAAAGTTAAAGAAGCTGTATCTGCCCTATTTACAGACGTAGAAGAGGAAATTGTTAAAATTTCGGAACTTCCTGGAATTACTCCTGCTATGGTTGAAGCTCTTAAAAGGAATGGTATTGAGGATATTGAAAAACTGGTCGCCTTTTCTAAGGATGAGCTTGCCAAACTCGAAGGTATTTCAGAGAAAAACGCCTCTGCTATTATGAAAATAATTCAGGAAAACGTTGAAATTGTAGAAGAACAGGTAGGAGAAGAGGAAGAGGAACAGGTAAAGACGGGAGAAAGCACAGAAGCGGAAGAAGAAAAAGCCGAAAGCATTGACGAAAAAGAAGATACAGGTCAAGATGAAGTAGTCGAGGAAGAAACCTATGCTTGTCCGGAGTGTGGAGCTACGGTAACACCGGGCATGAAGGTATGCCCCAACTGCGGAGTAGGCTTAAGTTTCGAAATAGAAGAAGATATAGAAGATGAAAATAAAAAGAATTCCTAATATTAGCAGGTAAGGAAGAATATGGCTGAGGAAGAAAAAAAACAGCAAAAACCGAAGGTAACTTTAATAAAGCACAGGAAGCAGGAAAGACCTCTTAAAGAACAGGAAAAACCTAAAAGTCTGGAGAAAAAGAGGGTTGTTGTTGTCAAAAAGAAAATTGTAGTTAAGAGAGCTCCCGTTGTTATACAGAAGGCAGAGGGGAAAACTACTCCAAAAGAAAGCGGTAATAAAACCGTATATAAGAAGCCTGTCGCAGAAAGAGGGACTCCTACTTCTAAAAACCATATTAAGGAAAATAAACCGATGGTTAGGCGTTCTGAGCCCAGACAGGCTGCGAAGCCAGAATCACAGAAACGGGAAACTGAAAATGCAAGGCCTGCAAAACCGCGAAGATTTACCCCGAGATACGGAGGCGAAAGAAGGCCAAAAAGCTTTGCGCCTGCTTCCGGTTTTCAGAGGGAGAGACAGCAGAGAAGCGGAGTAAAACCAAAGACGGGAGTGTCTGCGTCTGCAGAGGCAAATGCAGGCAAAAAGCAGCCCAATAAAAAGTTTTTTAAGACAAAAAAGAAGGAAGATTATTCAAGAAAAAAATATGAGGAACAGAAAGAAAAAATAATACAGTTCAAAAAGAAACAGATAGAAAAAATCAGCCCTGTTCCAAAAGAAATATCAATAATGGATGTCATCACAGTTTCTGATCTTGCGAGAAAGATGAACCTAAAAGCTTCCGAACTTATTTCTAAACTTATGGGTATGGGAATGATGGTTACCATTAATCAGCAGATAGATTCGGAAACAGCCGCTATACTCGCCGATGAGTACAACTGTAAAGTTAATATTGTTTCTCTATACGACGAAACTCAGATAAAGACAGAAGAGGATAAAGAGGGAGATTTAAAACTACGCCCGCCCATAGTTACTGTTATGGGTCATGTTGATCATGGTAAAACAAAACTTTTAGATGCCATAAGAACAACACATGTGGCGGATAATGAGTATGGCGGTATTACACAGCATATAGGTGCATATGTAGTTAATTATGGAAAAGGTAAAATCGTATTTTTAGATACACCCGGGCATGAAGCATTTACCCTTATGAGAGCTCGCGGTGCACAGGTAACGGATATTGTTATTCTCGTTGTAGCTGCAGACGACGGAGTTATGCCGCAGACAGTAGAGGCTGTAAATCATGCAAAGGAAGCTGGAGTGCCTATAATTGTTGCAATAAATAAGATTGACCTTCCGGATGCTAACCCTGAAAAGGTTAAAAAGCAGCTTTCC
>QNBI01000397.1 GCA_003641675.1 Spirochaetota bacterium
AAAGACCCCACAATAACGAGGACGCGATTGTACTATGAAATGTATGAAAACGTCTTTAAAGACGCCAAATCTGTTGATTTAATAGATAAAAATTTAAAGAACTTTGTTCCCTTTAAATCAATAAACACAGAACCTCAGGGGGTGCAGAGATGAAAAAACTTGTAACAATTTTAGTAGTAGTAGCAGTGGTTATAATTATATTCCTCCTGTTAGGACCTTTCTACACTATCCAGGAAGGAGAACAGGCAGTCGTTGTCGAATTCGGAAGAATTGTTAAAGTGGATACGAGTGCAGGATTAAAGACGAAGGTTCCATTTATAGATACAGTTATAAAATATCCCAAAAAGATACTCTCATGGGACGGCGAAGCCCAGAGACTGCCCACAGCAGAGAACCAGTTTATCTGGGTAGATACAACTGTCAGATGGAAAATAGACGATCCTAAAAAATTCTACGAATCTGTCGGTACAATTACACAGGCGCATTCAAGACTGGATGATGTTATAGATTCCGAAGTCCGTAAGGTAATTGCTAAAAATCCCTTAAGGGAAGCAGTTCGTGATTCCAATGTAATAAACGAGATAAAGAGGACGAATGTATTTAAATCTACATCGCAGCAGGAAGAGGGAATGGAAGATGTCTCTGTCGCTACATTTACCAATATTATTTACGATGAAATACAGAAGGGCAGAGGCAAATTGTCCTCGGAAATGCTCTCGGCAACCCGCCAGATAACTCCCCAGTACGGAATTAACCTTATTGATATTAAAATACGGCAGATAAAATACTCGGAAGACCTAACTCAAAGTGTATACAACAGGATGATTAAAGAGCGTAACCAGATAGCACAAGCGTTCCGTTCCGACGGCCAGGGAAGAAAGGCCCAGTGGATAGGAAAAATGGAACGTGAACTTGCCACTATAAGCTCCGGCGCCTATAAGAAAGCGCAGTAAATTAAGGGTAAAGCAGATGCACAGGCAGCATCAATCTATGCCAATGCATATAAACAGGACCCGGATTTCTACAGGTTCTGGAAAGCAACAGAATCGTATAAGACAGTTCTTCCGAAGTTTAAAAAGACCTTTACAACTGCACCGGAGTACTTTAACTACTTATACAACCAGGCAGGCAGGTAAAAAAGGAGAGACGGAAAAACGTTGAAACTGTAGCAAAAGACATTTAGCAAATTAAAAACCCCGGTTTAATGTACCGGGGTTTTTATGCCTGCTATACAGCTTTAACCTACTATAGTCTCTCGCCCAAGGCCGACAAACCTGTTCACAATATAAAGAGCTATACCAGTCGCAACTAATAGAAAAGTGGCCAGTGCGGATGCAGTACCAAACAATCCATCAAGTACGGAGAGGTATATTCTCACAGGCATTGTCATTGTTTTGCCGACATACAGAACAATAGAGGAGGAAAGCTCATTTATAGCTGTTACCCAGCTCATTAAAGCTCCGGAAATTATGCCCGGGACCATTAAGGGCAGGGTTATCTTCATGAATGTTCTTGCAGGTTTTGAGCCTAAATTTATACCCGCCTCCTCCAGAGATGGGTCTATCTGTCGTAATATTGAAGAACTGGACCTTACAGAATATGGAAGCCGCCGGATAAAGTAGGACATAATAATTATTGTTGCAGTACCGGCGAGATACATAGGCTTATGGTTAAAAGCCTCTACAAAGCCTATTCCCATAACAGTTCCGGGAACGATATACGGAATCATTAAAAGCGGATCCAGAAATTTAGAGGCAATATTGCTCTTTCTGGAAAGAACAAATCCGATGAGCGTTCCGACTATCACAATAAGTATAACTGCAGTTATTGAATAAACAAGGCTGTTTGTAATTGTTTTAGGTACGTCATGAAGAACCTTTGCATAGCTCTGCAAGGCAAATCCGGGATGGAAAACCGGACCGCTTGTCTTTTTAAAAGAGTAAACAACAACAACTGCCAGCGGAAGCGTGCTAATAAAAACTATTAAATAGCAGATAAAATGAGCTCCAGCAGAACTCCACCCTTTTAGAGTCTTAACCAGGGGTTTGTTGAGAAGATTGCTTGCAAACTTGCGCCTTGTAGCCATATACCTCTGCCCGAAAAGAACAAGAGTAGAAACAAGTATTAGAAGAATACTCACAGTAGATGCAAGACCTACATCGCCGCCTATGTCACTTGTAAAAATATTATAAGCCATAGTAGGGAGAACATGGAAATTCCTTCCCAGTATCATGGGAACCCCGAAGTTTGCAAGAGACATCATAAAACTTATTAAAGCTCCTGCACTTACGGATGGCATTATTAAAGGAAGAGTAATCTTAAAGAATTTTCTTACACCTCTTGTACCCAGATTTTCTGCAGCTTCTTCCAGAGAACGGTCTACAGAAGAAAGCGCTCCGGATGAAAGCAGAAAAATGAAGGGATAGTACTGCAGTGAATACACAAGTATAATTCCGCCTGGCCCGAATATTTTAGGAAGATTAATTCCAAAGGTGAGAAAGAAATTTCTAAGGAATCCATTCTGGCCGAGCATGATAATCCACGAGTAAGCGCCGATAAATGGGGGAGAAAGCAGAGATAAAACGGCAAGTGTGGAAAGTATTGCTTTCCCCTTTATTCGGAATCTCACTGTAAAAAATGCCAGGGGGAGTCCAAGCAGCAAAGAGCCGGCTGTTCCACCGACAGCAACTATGAGACTGTTTAAAATAGCTTTAGTATAGTACAGTTTGGAAAAGAAAGTTTTATAGTTTGTTGCTGAAAGTCTGCCCGTTGCTTTATCTAAAAAACTGTATTTAAATATGTTGAAAAGCGGAATAAGAAGCAGAACAATAACAATAACAAAGCCGATTAATGTCACAAGAGTCCAGAAATCAAAACGTCCGATATGAAATTTTGTAGTTCTATTTTTCATCATAACCTCTGCCCCGTCTCGGGATTAAAACATAGAATAGCATTTATCGGTATTTTAAGGAAAACAGAAGTTCCCACAGACATTAACGCACCCTGCTCCGGCCTGTGCGTTTCAACGACAAGGTGTATATTATTCCCGCAGCTTATCGAATATTTCACCAGTGGCCCTGTAAAGCTGTTTTTTTCAACCTTA
>QNBI01000398.1 GCA_003641675.1 Spirochaetota bacterium
CCCAGCAGCCAAGCTGCCATTAGAAAAATCCATAAAAGTAAAAAACCCTTTCCTTTCCTCATAAATATCTCCTTAAACCTTTAAGCATAATTTAACCGATAATAGCTGCTTCCAGCCGTACTTTGCACTTTTCCTCTTCTACTTCGAACAGATGCAGTAAAAACTCTAACTCTTTGTATTTGACCATCTTTTCAAAATCCATATAGAATGAATAGGCTCTCTTTGTTCTTTCAAGAAGGAATTTTAAAGCCTCACTTTCCGACTTCCCATCTTTAAACTCTGCATGTTTAATAACACTCCCGAAAGAATACTCTGTCTGTTCTCTGCTTAGACGGTTATTCATGAAAATCTGTACATTCTTGTTCTTTCTAAAATTCTCTATTCTTTCTTTATGACTTAATGCCTTTGCAACAAGGTCAGATATAATGGTATCCGCAGCCTTCGAGAATTTCCCTTTATAACTATTGTATATTTTGTACGATTCGTTTTCAAAATTAAGGGCTATATCCAGAACCTCCTCAACATTCTCTATCTTTCTTACAGGCTTATTTGCAAGGTATTGGTCTATTCCCATGGCCGCCATATGCCCGCTTGCAATTCCGTTAATAACATCCGGTCCCTTAACAATATCGCCTGCGACGTAGAGCCATTCGAGATTTGTCCTGTAGTATTCATCTACCTTGATACGCCTTCCTGCATGCTCCAGCTTTTCTTCAAAATCACCAAGATAGGCCATATCAGGCGCCTGGCCAATAGCCTCTACTATCATGTCACCCTCTAAGAAAAGTTTATCGTTTTCATCGAAGCGCGGTGAGAACATGTGGTTTTCATCAAAAACCCTTGTACATTTTGTTGTGTCGAGACCTGTTATCTTGCCGTTTTTAATAACAATTTCCTTAGGACCTCTACCCGGAAAGAAAACAATGCCTTCGTCTATAGACTCAAGTATTTCTTCTTCATCCGCAGGCATAATATCCCGAGTTTCCAGAGAAGTTACCGTGAGGTTTACCTTTCCATACTTCTGTTTTTGTAATCTTGCAAGAGAACGCGCTATATCCATAGCAACATTACCACCGCCTATTACAACAATCTTCTCTGTTACCTTTATCTTTTCTCCTAAGGTTATCTTTCTAAGGAGGTCAATTGCCTGAAACACATCCTTATGGTCTGTTCCGGGTACCCTTGTACTTCTCCCGAGATGCAGACCTGTGGATACAAGTACAATATCGTACTTATTGTGAAGTTCGCTTAAGGAAACATCCTTTCCCACACGGGTATTCTGTTTAAACTCAATCCCTATTCTTTTAATAAAGGATATATCCTTATCCAGCATATCATATGGCATCCTGTACTCAGGAATTCCGTAACGCATCATTCCGCCGGGTTCGGGATATGCATCGTAAACCGTTATTTTATAGCCCATAAGCCCCAGGTAGTATGCTGCCGATAAACCGGCGGGCCCTGCTCCGACTATGGCGATTTTTTTATCGATTTTTTTAACAATCTCAGCACCGATTATCTTATCGTAATCTTCTTCCGGAACATTATCCATGGCGTAGCGTTTAAGCCATCTAATAGCAACAGGCTCGCCCCTTACACCAATACTACATGCTGTTTCACACTTATGCGTACAGATTCTTCCGCATATCTCCGGAAGCGGATTTGTCCTATATATCTGCCGCGCAGATTCTTCTACATTGTCATTCCATATGGCATCTATATATTCGGGTATATCCATATGTGCAGGGCAGGTATCCGTACATAGGCCGCAGGCTACACATCTTGAGGCTTCTTTTATGGCTTGCTCTCTTGAATATCCCTTTACAATCTCCATAAAAGAGGTAATTCTCTCCTCTGCAGTAAGTTCCTCCATGGCGACACGTTCCAGATCAAGAAAGTTAATCTCCTTATCTGCAACATAGCCAGCCGGGAACTCTTTTTTATGTATACCTTCCTCTTTAGGCAGTATATAAAAACTATCCGTATCTTCATCTATATGAGTGTATTCCTGAGTCATGGTTAAAGAATTTGTTGTGCACATGTCAACGCATAATGCACACCAACAACATCTTCCATAGTCTATTGCAGGCCGCAGATTGGATTTCCCGACTTCTTTTTCAAGGCCGGGGATTTCCACCATCCTTATGGCATCGTTGTCGCATATCTCCGCACAGGTGCCGCAGCCTATACACTTATCCCAGTCGTTTACATGAAAACCCCGGTATCTCTCCGCTGTGGGCCGAAATTCATCCGGAACCCTTATCGTTACCGGTTTTTCAGCGAGATATCTTAAAGCACGGAAAGGCTTTAATATGCTTCCCTTTCTGTTATCACTCATAGGTTACTCCTAACATCGCATAGTCTTTGCTATCTATCTATTTCCGGAGGGCATGCATCCAGACTAAATATAATCTGAGACGCGTCCTCTATCCTGCTTCCGACAAGGAGATTCTCCAGTATATGCACGCCATGAGTGACGGAAGCCCCCCGCACATGAACCCTATACGGTTTCTGCCCCCCGTCGCTTACCATATAGTATGCATATTCACCCTTGGAAGATTCTGCCCGGACATATGCATCACCTGCCGGAACTTTCCATTTTAACGGGTTGGGTATCTTATTCCAGACGGATCCTTCCGGTATATCATCAAGAATTTGGCGTACAATCCTTATACTCTGCTCTATCTCCAATCTTCGCACGAGATATCTTGCAAGCGCATCTCCCTCCTGTTTTATGGGAATATCGAAATCGAGGTAGGGATAAGCTTCGTAGGGGTCATCTTTACGTACATCCGCCTCAATGCCGCAGGCCCTTAAATTAGGCCCAGTAGCTCCCCAGCTAATAGCTTCATCCTTAGTCATTCTGCCTATTCCCCGTGCTCTTTTAATTAAAAGGTCATTCTGAAAACAGAGATCATCGTATTCCGGCAGTCTGCTTTCAATATAGTCCATTACTTCGGCTACACGTTTTTTAAACCCTTTAGGTAAATCCCGGCGTACTCCTCCTGGAAGAATAAAAATGTGATAAACCCTCCCGCCGGTAAGCTCTTCGAAAAGTTCAAGAATTCTGTCCCTGTCTGCAATAGACCAGTTAG
>QNBI01000399.1 GCA_003641675.1 Spirochaetota bacterium
ATTATCCATATTATATACTATACTGAAACATATGATATACGACCATGTTGTAAGAAAAAGCAAAACTAGGAAATTTGAAAGACTCTGGATGTATCGTCCCGGGAAACAAGAGATATACATTCCCCCGCTTATAATTACGATTGCAGGCTATGGATGTTGGTCCAGTGGAAATGAACAAAGCAGATCTAACTCCCAGGTTTTCGGAATAGAGCTTGTACGTGCTGGAAACGCAGAATTCGTTCAGGATGACAGGAGATATATAATTCAGAAAGGGGAAGTTTATCTGCTTCGCAGAAACGTTTCTCATTGTTATAAAACAGGACCTGCTAATATACTCTTAAAGAGATTTATTACAATAGATGGTTCCGCGCTGGATTATCTATTAAGAATAATGAACCTGTGGGGGAGAGACAGGATAAGACTTTCCAATCCCAACATACTTGCCGTCCTTTTAAAAAAGGCGACATCTCTGATTGCGGAAAATCCTCCGGACGTAGACATCAAGTGCAGCGTTCTTGCGTACAGAATACTTCTGGAATTAAGTCATTCTCTTAGGCCTGACCTTCCTGCGGTAATTGACAATGCTCTTACTTACATGCAGCAGAATCTTCATCGCCATCTTTCAACAGAAAATCTCTGTGGTTATCTCGGTATCAGTCAGACTCACTTTAACCGCCTTTTTTCCCAATACATGCAGTCTTCCCCCATACGCTATTTTCTGCAACAAAAACTTACCTGGGCAGGCCATATGCTTCGCCATACCTCTCTCTCTATCAAGGAGATCGCGGACAGGACAGGATATTCCGATCCGCTCTATTTTTCCGCAAGATTCAAAAAACAGTTTGGTATTTCTCCGGGAAATTATCGTAAATTTGGGGTTGTGAATGGTAAGCTGGATTCCTACACAAAAGGTAAACAGAAATTCTGTAGGAGTGATAAAGAAAAGCCCTTTGGGCTAAAGTAAGTGATTCTTCTAGACAAGAGAAAATCTTCCAAAATACCAAAGGACAAAAAATGGTTAAGTAAAAGATGTACCAAGAGATATAAACATGTAAAAGGTAGGGTTACCTGCTGTTTTAGTTTGATGGTCGATGTATGAGCAGGTTTCCTGCAGAGACAAACCCTGCATGTGGAAGAAGAGTCTAATGCTGTTTTAAGGCTAAGAACTTAGAATATTTAAGGATTTTATAGCTTTTACGGCTTAAGTATAAAGATTTAGGATAAAAGAAAAAACTTTACAGTTTGGCGGGCTCTGTTTATGAAAACAACAGAGGTATCGGATAATGCCATTAACACAGCATCGGTGATATTTCTATTAATCACTCTTTTCTATAAAGCAATGTACATGTAAAATCAACTATAGAGTGGTAGATATACAGCCATTTGCTGGCTAAAACTCTGGAAAAAATACCGCAATTGCACATGCTGCACTTTTACCTCGTTCTATAGCTTCTTTTTCATAAGGGGTAAAAGAGAATATAAAATCTACACGAATACCTGTCGTTTCCTCTATGACAGGAAAAACCATAGTTTCTTTAACAAATGGTTCTATATTTTCCGGTATCGGACGCAGTGAAAGTTCTTTTATTATTTTTAGAAGTTCCTTAATCTTATCTATATTAACGCCCAAAGTGATATCGATATCTCTGGTAAGTCTAGGTTCACCGTACAGCAATACAGCCTGGCCCCCGATAATCATGTAAGGTATGGAATTATTTTTCAGCGAATTCCCAATTTTTACTATAAGCTTTTCGAACATGAGTTTAAGATTTTTGCGAGTTTAATATCTTTTTCTATTCCCTCCAGAGGATTTTTGGGAGGGAAAATTCCAAGGCTTACTGCCTCCCGCCACATGGCTTCGTATATTTACAAGGATTTTTCAAAGGGGATTTTACCCTCTTTTTTTATGAACTCTTCTTCTAATCTTTTTATAGCTGCAGGGCTTTTTATCATTTTTAATAAATATCCTTTAGGACTATCATAGTTAAATTTTACTCTGTCAGCAAGGATATTTATTAAAATTACTGAAGGATTCCCGAAAACAGCAGCTCAAATCGGTTTAAAGTTTCAGCTAAAGTCTTGCTTTAGAGAGCATCCCCATTAGCTCATCTATTATCTCTGTTTTCCCTTCCCCTCCTGCCTTAATGGCATTTGTGACGCATGTTTCGATATGACGCCTTAAAATAAGCATGCCTACACTGTTTAGAGCGGCACGGACAGCGGAAACCTGGGTTAGAATGTCAACACAGTACTTTTCCTCCTCGACCATCCTCATAATTCCCCGTACCTGCCCCTCTATGTTTTTTAGCCGCCTTACTGCGCGCTGATTTATTGGGTGTGGACCTTTTTTTGCAGTAATCTCTGTTGTTTTAGTATCTGTTTCCATTAGTATCTCCTATGCAATACCCGGGTGGGGTATTATTATTCTATTTATAAGTTATTGCAGATTGTTAAAAAGGTCAAGCAAGAGACTGCGGTTGCTGTTGTATAAATTTCAAGTTCGCTGCAGAGAATTAATTTAAGAATATTCTTGAGTTTATCACCGAATACAGTTGCAGAAATTAAAATACTGGTATCAAGAATTATTCTCATATTTGCCGGAGTAAAGATATTTACTTAGATTTAAACCATTGTCAATTATAACATTGCTGTTTTCTGCATTCATCCCGACATATGATATACCCTTTGTTCTGCAAATAATAACTGTAGAAAGAAGATTATTGTATCCATAATACTTTCCCAGGACTCTAAAACCTCTAAAGTCTAAACTATCCGGCAGCTCCTTCATCTTTGCTTAAATTGCAATAAGCCTGTCTGCTCTTTCTACGACGAAATCGACTTCTTTTCCATCCTTCGTACGCCAGTACCACAATGGAGCCGAAAGTCCTTTATTGAGGTAATATCTGTATATTTATCCGAATGCACATGTTTCCCAGATTGCACCGGAGAGCGGAGATTTTATAACTTCATTCCAGGATGTGAATTCTAAAAGATGCAGGACAAGGTCTGTATCTGTGAAATAAATCTTGGGTGACTTTACCAATCTCTTGCCTATGCTCCTGTAATAGGGTTCCAGCAGGTAGATAAGG
>QNBI01000400.1 GCA_003641675.1 Spirochaetota bacterium
TCGACATGGTTCTTTTTAAGCAGGAACTGAACCCCTCTGGACAGAGTATCCGCAGCTTTCCTTGATTTTTCAAATACCTTCTTATAATTAAAATCATCCGTATTCACTTCAACATTAAGAGCTTTAAGCTCCCCTATGGAAGAGAATATTTCAGCTTCGTGTATAAGGCTCTTAGAGGGGATGCAACCTATATTAAGGCATACCCCGCCTGTTTTACCCTTTTCTATTACACAGGATTTTAATCCTAACTGGGCAGCACGTATCCCGGCAACATATCCGCCAGGCCCCGAACCGATGATAATAACATCGTAAGCATCATTTATTTCCATATTAATATTCCTTTCAAATATATAAGAGTAAATTTTAAAGATATCTTAACCATTATAATAAATAATTCCTATTTAAAAAACCAAAAAAGACAGAAAAAGTCTATTTCTAAATACTGAAAACCCCCTATTTAAAATTTTAAATAAAAATAACCGTAACATCTTCTATAATCTTTGAATTAATACTATAACTTTCCTATTATGAAACGCCTTAAATTAGACAATTCACGTATTAATTTCATAGCTTTTCTGTGGCACGCCCTTTTTCTAGCCCTTGCAAGCAACTTTATGGATATTAATACCATTATTCCCACAATGCTTTTTAAAGCAGGCGGCAATACGGTACAACTCGGTTTTCTCACTGCAATTATGATTGGCGGCGCAAGTTTAATGCAGGTCTTCTTTGCAGGATTTCTTGCTCATAAAGAGAAAAAAAAACCGTACCTTCTAATAGGAATATATTTACGCGTATCTGCTCTATTGGGTCTTGGATTTTTGCTATCCGGGGCCGGCCATATGACAAGTTTTTTTGTAATAGCCTCTATATTTACACTTATTACAATTTTCTCTTTTAGCGGTTCATTTGCAGGTATTTCCTATACCGATATCCTGGGCAAATCCATTAACAAGGATTCCCGAAAAAAGTTCTTTATTCTCAAGCAGACAATATCCAGCACTGCCGTCTTTGCATCTGCCCTTCTTGTAAGATACCTATTGCGGCAGTATTCCTACCCTAAGAATTACAGCATACTCTTTATCGGTGCAGGGACTTTCCTCTTAACAGCAACACTGGGTTTCTGGATGATAAGGGAGAAACCCACGGACCTAAAAAATACCTTCGACAACTTTAAATCTATTTTCAAACTATATGTTGATCTTATAAAAAAAGATAGAAACGTCCGGTATTATATACTGCTTATTAACAGCGCAGGTTTAGGGCTTACACTTGTACCTTTCTACATAGCACTTGCAAAACACAACTTAGGGTTAACCTCAAAATCCGTAGGGAATTTTCTCCTTCTCCAGATAATCGGCATGATAGTATCCAACCTTCTATGGCACTTTTTGCTAAAAAAAGGAAGTTATAAATTCGTAGTAAAAACCTATGCCATTATCGGCTCTGTTTTGCCCATCCTGGCCCTCGCCCTTTCTAATAATTTCAGTCTTTATCCCTTTATTTTTCTTCTGTCAGGTTTTAATATATCCGCCTACCAGGTTTCGCTTCCTGGAATACTTTTAGAGATTTCACGGGAACATAACAGAGTTCTCTATGTGGCAATATCCGGAGCAGGAAGTGTTTCCACCATATTATTCCCATTAATCGGCGGATTTCTTATTAGGTGGTTCGGATATCCGATTGTTTTTGGAATAAGCATCGCAGTTATATTTACAAGTTTTTTTATAGTAAATAAAATAAACTGTAAATACAATCCGGAGGAACTCTTAGAATGAAAAAAACAGAAGATGGCCTCGAAACCACCTTTGCTGTTAACCATATGGCGCCCTTTATAGTTACAAATCTCCTTCTACCACTCCTGAAAAAGTCGGAAGAAGCCCGGATAGTTACCGTAAGTTCTATGATCCATGCAGGCAGTATAGAATTTGACAATCTTCAGGGAGAGAAGTATTTTGACGGCGGCTATGCATATTCATTATCCAAACTCTGCAATGTCCTTTTCACATATAAAATTGCAAGAGAAATAGAAAGCTTTAATATTACAGCAAACTGCCTTCATCCGGGAGTAATAAATACCAAACTGTTAAGAGCGGGCTGGGGAGGAATGGGCGCCCCCGCTTCCAGCGGCGCAGAGACATCGGTTTTTCTCGCATCTTCTGCCGACATTATAGGAGTTACAGGGAAGTACTTTGCTAATAAAAAAGCTTCAAAGTCAAAACCAATAACTTATGCCCCGGAAACACAGGATAAACTATGGGAAATAAGCGAAAAATTATGGAGAACCCCGCATGAAGTATTATCTCAGTTATAATCAGATACATAAAATGGTAAAATCACTTGCAGAGAGAATTATAAAAGACGGGTTTAACCCGGACGTTATAGTTGCCATAGGGACAGGTGGCTTTATACCTGCAAGAATGCTTAAAACATTTATTAACAGAACCATACTGACAGTGGGAATATCGTACTACGATGAGAATGATAAACCGAAGCTAATCCCTGAAACAATCCAGTGGATAGATGAGGTAGAGAGAAAACTCTCCGGTAAAAAAATACTTTTAGTGGATGAAGTGGATGACTCTCGCACAACCCTGGAATATTGCCTTAATGAACTTTTAAAGTATAATCCTAAAGAACTTGCAGTTATGGTCCTTCACAATAAGAACAAGGAAAAGAGGGGTAAACTGCCTGTGCCCGTTAAAAGGTACTATGTCGGGGAGAAGATAGATGACCTCTGGATATGCTATCCGTGGGATGCACAGGATATAGACGAACAGGTTAAACTGTCGGTTTCCGGGAAATAACTCAGAGTGTCAAAATTTAAAAAAATACATAAAGAATGATCGGCAGACTCAATGCGGAAGTCCAAAAAGCTCTGCAATTTCCCCCGGTTCTGTCGCACCCGGTTTAAACAGAAATGTTTTTAATCCGGCCCTCTCTGCTCCCTTAAGATTTCGCTCATCATCGTCTATTAACAATGCATAGGCCGGCTTTACTTTAAGGCTATTAATACAGAAACTATAGATTTCCATTTCCGGCTTAATAAAGCCAACTTCACAGGAGAAAACCACGCCGTCAAAA
>QNBI01000401.1 GCA_003641675.1 Spirochaetota bacterium
AATATAATTTTGTTAATATATGGTTTTGCTATACTGATAATCTCAAAATCCGGATCGAGCTGTTTTCCCAAACCTTCTATAGCAGCAAGGGCCTTGGACATTAACACAAAATCTGCAGGCACCGTTAAATGATGCTTCTGAATAATTTCCACTACTTCCATTAAAACTTTACCGATGTTTAGCTGTGACAGTTTAATATTGTAATAATAATTAACAATATCTTTTAAATCATGCTGTAAAGATGCTACATTACTTAAATCATCTAATATCTGGAGGTTAAACAATATTTTAATTAATTTACCAACATCCCTCTTTGTAAAAGCAAGAAGAGCATCGCCCAGTTCCTCTTTCATTTCATCATCTATATATCCCACCATTCCAAAATCTATAGGTCCAATTATGTTACCTTCAAGAATGAAAATGTTCCCCGGATGAGGATCTGCATGGAAAAATCCGTACTCAAAAATCTGTTTTAAGATCCAATTAGCACCATTAACAGCAATAATTTTTCTATTCAAATCCGCAGAATCGATTTTTTTTACATCCGATGCCTTTATTCCGGAAATGTATTCCATTACCAATACTTTTTCCGAAGTTAAATCCCAATAGACCTTCGGGATATACACAGTTTCATCCTCTTTAAAATGATTATAAAAAAGGTCAATATTTCTGCCCTCACGGAAAAAGTCCAGTTCATACTGAATATTCCTGGCAAATTCTTTTACAATCTCCGTAGGCTGATATACCTTAACCGAAGGTATATGTTTTTCTGCAAGAGCTGCTAGCTTTAGTAGAATATCGAGGTCTGTCTCTATAACATTCTCTATATCAGGCCTCTGTACTTTTATAGCTACTTTCTCATCCTCGAAGGTGACAGCACTATGAACCTGTGCAATAGATGCAGCTGCAACAGGCTTTTCGGAAAAAGATTTAAATAATTCACTAACCGGTTTCTTTAATTCCAGATTTATAATCTCTTTTACCTTATCTGTAGGAATGGGAGGCACCTCATCCTGCAGTTTGCTGAACTCATCAGAATATTTTTTTGGAATAATATCCGGCCTTACACTGAGCATTTGACCAAACTTTATAAAAGTGGGTCCTAACTCCTCGAAAGCAAGCCTTAAACGCTCCGAAAAAGTTTTCTTTAAAATATCCTTTTTTTCTACTCCGGGTATAATATACTTTCCGGCTCTAAAGAAAAGATCTATCCTTAAGTTGGTCATTACATCGCTAAAACCATACTTTACTAATGTGGAGATAATAAATTGCAGTCTTCTAAGATCTTTATAATTTCTTTTAAAACCTTTAAACAACAGTTATTTACCGGAATTAATATTTTTCATTAGTGCATCTATCTTTTTTTCAAGTCTCTTTATGTCGCTCTTTGACGCAAGGTCCAGTTTTTTAATTAAACTGTTCATCTCTTCATTAATTTTCTTATCAATTTTTCCTTCCTGCTCTTTAACAAGGTTTAGAAGCTCCTGAAGCAACTCTGATCCCTTGTCTTTTGAAATATCACCTTTGTCTACCAGTTCATTTACCAAATTTTCCACTTTCTCCTTTGTAAGAGAAGCTGCACCTAATCCTAAAAATATTCCTTTTCTCAGTAAATCCGACATTATATCCTCCTATTGTTTTACTATAAAATATATATTTATTTTATAAAAGACAATATCTAAATATACTATATATTATAAGATGCCATATAAAACTTAAATATTTTCCTCTATCTTTATCTTACTGATATGTTGTGACATATTGTCTAAACATTTTTACACTTCTTTTACACTATTCTGTTTATTTTATTAGTACTTTAACCTATAAATAATGCATAATTGCATAAAATAAGGAGAATAATAAATTGGATAATTTAATACAGAATAATTTAAGAGAAATGCCGGAACTCAATATAGGCGGATTAAAGCCAAAATATCCTATAATTCAGGGAGGAATGGGAGTCGGCATTTCATTATCCGGATTAGCGTCTGCAGTTGCAAATGAAGGCGGCATTGGGGTTATTGCCGCTGTCGGTATTTCAGCCACCAAATCCGAAGTTAGTAAAACATTTAGAAAGGATAACATAGATTCTCTTAAGGAAGAAATACGAAAGGCAAGAGCTTTGAGCGATGGAATAATCGGCGTTAATATCATGGTTGCTCTGACAGACTTTGATAACATCTTTGCCGCTACTGTTGAAGAGGGCGCGGATATTGCCTTTGTCGGAGCAGGCCTCCCCCTTAGGGTTCCTAAATTACTTACAGAAGAACAGAAAAAAGAACATAAAACGAGAATTGTACCCATTGTTTCTTCTGCACGGGCGACTAACATAATCCTGCGATCCTGGGAAAAGAATAATTTTTATCCGGATGCTGTTGTTGTAGAAGGCCCAAAAGCCGGAGGCCATCTCGGATTTAAAGAGGAACAGATAACGGATCCCGAATACTCTCTTGATAAAATTCTTCCAGAAATAATAGATACAGTTAAGCCGTACGAGGAACGATCCGGCAGGAAAATACCGGTTATTGCAGCAGGAGGGATATATACGGGCAGCGATATATTTAAATATCTAAACATGGGAGCCAGTGGCGTCCAAATGGCTACGCGCTTTGTAACAACGTACGAATGCGACGCAGACATTAAATTTAAAGAAGCCTATATCAATGCTAAAGAGGAAGATATTAACATAATTAAAAGCCCTGTCGGCCTACCGGGACGAGCAATAAATAATGGGTTTCTAATTGATGTAAAAAACGGCAAAAAGAAACCTTTTAAATGTCCATGGAAGTGTCTTATTACCTGCGATTTTAAAACTACACCGTATTGTATTGCGCAGGCTCTGACAAACGCTCAGAAGGGAAACCTTAAAGACGGTTTTGCATTTGCAGGGGCAAATGCCTACCGTGCAACGGAAGTTATTTCGGTAAGAGAAGTTTTCAATTCATTAGCAGAAGAGTATAAATACACAGTATCTGCATTTGAATATTTAGGTAATTTCAGGAAACAGCTGATATCTTGAACTGCATATATTAATAATCAAAAAAATATTTCTGCGTGACTTTTCCAGCGTTTTTTAGTAC
>QNBI01000402.1 GCA_003641675.1 Spirochaetota bacterium
AATACATTTACAAAAACCATCTGGTCCTTATATCTGGTAAGTTTTGTAAACTCCTGGCCATAAACTCCTTTCTCTGTTTTGCCATACAATTTTCTGTTAGAATGAACAATTATTGTTCCAAACTGATCAACCAGCATATATTTATCAAAACCGGAAAAGGTAAAAAACCCCAGCATTCTATTTATTACATCAATCGGAATAACACCTGCAATAACTCCCGAAGTTTTGCTTCCCGCAAAAATAGGGGCAGCGACTACTAAGGAACCTTTAAAACAGGCCTCTCCGGGAATTCTTCCTATAAAAAAATATTTGGGAATATTACCGATAAACTTTGAGAGGAATACTCGGCCTTCAAGATTTCCTTTTTTATTATCCAACCCCCAGTAACGTCCATTCATTTTTATAAAGTAGACATCACTGTAGATAAATGCGGTATGGGAGCGCCATACAGGCAAATATCTCCTTATTTCTCTCTCATTTCCACTTTGGAAGGAAGGTATCCTTGAAAGCTGAAGCACTTCTGAAATGCGCGCTATGAGCCAGTCATTAACTGCCCTGGAAATATTTTCCACATCGCTGTTTTTCTGTGTAATCGCCTCTCGTTCATAATACCTGTTTACATATATTAAACCACTTATCACAACAACTGCATAGATAACAACAGTGGGAATGATAGAATGAAGAAAAAATCTAGTTCTTAGTTTTTTCATGGTATGCTTATTTACTCTTATTGTTCTTTCTTATTTAGTCTATAGCGCAGACCTCTTACAGATATTTTAAGCTTCTCTGCTGCAGAAGTTCTGTTGCCTCTCACTCTATCCAAAACCCATTGTATATATTTATCTTCTAATTCCTTTAAAGGAATTAATCCCATATGTGTAAAATCGTAAGAATCTTTTAACTCATCTGTTTCCAGGCTAAAAGCATCTATTGTAATTTTATCTTTTTTGGTTACAATAACTGCACGTTCAATACTGTTTCTAAGTTCCCTGATATTCCCCGGCCAGGCATATTGCAACAACAATTCTTTAGCAGATTCAGAAATTCCTTCTATTTTCCTATTATACTCTCTGCTGAACTTTTTTGTAAACCATTCTGCTAAAGGGATTATATCCTCTTTCCTCTCACGGAGAGGCGGAAGCGAGATAGGGATTATACTTATACGGTAGTATAGATCCTCTCGAAATTTTCCTTCTCTAACAAGTTTTTTAAGATTTTTATTTGTTGCAGCAATTATCCGTACATTGAGCAGTATTCTTCTTGTAGATCCCAGAGGGGTTATCTCATGATCCTGTAAAAACCTTAATAGTGCTACCTGTGCTTTTGGAGGCAGCTCGCCTATTTCGTCCATAAAAAGAATACCGCCATCTGCAATTTCCAATTTACCCTTTGTTCTCTGTTTAGCGTCTGTAAACGCCCCTTTATCATAACCGAATAGTTCCGACTCTATTAAATTTTCTGGAATTGCCCCGCAGTTTATCGGTACAAAGGCTTCGGACGAACTATCACCGGCAGAATGAATATATTTTGCAATAACTTCCTTGCCTGTTCCTGATTCTCCCTGAAGCAAGATAGTTGTTTTTAATTTTTTTATACTATCTACAGTTTCAAAAACCTCTTCCATAATCTTATTATTCGTTTTAAAGAAAAATTCATCTCTCCTCTCAAGCTCTCCGCGAAGGAATTTATTCTCTTCCTCCAACCTCACATGGTTAAGGGCTTTTTCTAATGTAAGAGCTAATTCGTCTATCTGCACAGGTTTTGAAATATAATCGTATGCACCATTTTTTAGTGCTTCAACGGCACTTTGAATTGTTCCATAGGCGGTAAGCATAATAACAGGAATTTCCGGGAAATTCTGCGAAGAATATTCAAGAAGAGTCATTCCTGATTTTTCAGGCATTTTTAGATCTGTTATAATAGCATGATAATTGAATTCTTTGAGTTTTTTTAAAGCTTCATTAACGCTTGATGACATATCAACATCGTATCCCCTGCCTTTTAGAACCTCGGAAAGCAGTTCAAGTGCAGTTTTATCATCATCAACAAGAAGAATACGTACTGTCCTATCCATTTATAATTATTATAGCTTTAGAGGACTTCCTCGTAAAGTAACTAATTTCCATCTTTATTTCTATATTTTCTATTGCACAACACCCGCAAATCCGTATATAAACCATTTACATAGGACACAATAAAAATAATGATAAAAAGCATACCATGATATTTAGAACAGTTAAGAAACTATCAATTTTAAAACCGGATATACTTGTAATTAAGACAAATCCGGCTCGTAAAATACTATATTCGGCTTTAGGGTTTGGTCTTGCAGTTGCTTTTTTTATTGGTTTAAGTACATCTCACCGTATTTCCATCTATTTTTATATAACACTTGTCGGTTTATTTTTTTCTGCTGCTGCTTTTTCGCAGAGCTTTATCATAAACAGGAAAAGTGGGGAGCTATCCAAACGTATTAGTTTTTTTTCTATTAATATAATAGAGAGGAAACTGCTACAATTTAAACCGGATACCGTTGCGTTAAACCTTATAGGCATTCCTCTCTTTGATAACTACCCCATGGACAAAACTGCCTCATTAAGAAAGAAGGACTCGGTTAAAAAAAATGGGTCTCTCGGCTCGCTTTTTAAGAGGCGGTTTGTACTGTACCGCCTATTTATAGATAACCCGGATACCAGAATTAAACTGTTCGAAACCACAATCTATGACGATGCTCAAAAATTATCGGAAAACATAGGCAAGTTTCTTGAAGTGAAAATCTTTCAGTCTTCCTTGTAATATCGACGAATACTTAATCCTTTTTACGCTTTTCCCCAAATCTAAGCACAGAATCATTAATACCCATACTCCTTAACTGCTTTATCAATCTATGTCTTAATCTGTTGAACCGGACAAGCATTTTGTAAATAATAATTTTATCTATCGATTTTGACGGTTTAGTGCTCTGTTCTATTATAGCTTTTGTGAAATTACCGAATTCATACTCAATTTTTTTACTTGATGTACCGGTAAAAAAGAATGCAAATGAAGACCGAACTACTTTCTGAAT
>QNBI01000403.1 GCA_003641675.1 Spirochaetota bacterium
AAGATTCCCTTCGGATCGTCCATGAATTTGTCGCTTGCAGCGATTTTCTTAAGCACAGGATTCATCCCGCCAGGTGCCATATGCAGGAAAGTTACATAGGCATCTTCGGAGTACATATACTTTATAAACTTTTCCGCAGCAGCAACATTAGCAGGATCTTTCTGTTTAAAGATATTTAGAGCGACAATTACACCGTAGGCTGAAGGCTGCTTGTGTGTAATAATAGGTGCAAAACCTGTGTGTACAACAAGCTGGGGATCGAAAGATGAACCCTGTAAGTTTGCAAAGTTTTTACCTGTGAGCGAACTTGCAGCAACATCGGCAAGAGCCAGGTCATCCATTATATAGGTGGAATAGAAAAACATAGCCATTTTCTGCTGAATATAGTAATCACGCGCACGCCATGTCTGCGGTCCCGGAGGATTGTACTTTGCAAGATCTGCATAGTAGTTTACAGCTTCCTTCATGGCAGGTGAATTAAAGATAAGTTTTTTATCACTTGTGAAAATACGCGCCTTGTTGGAAATTGCAATCTGAGTAAAACACTGTTCCGCATAGTTCTCCGCCTTTGTTCCGACAAGAATTCCATACTGGTTCTCATCCGGTTTATAAAAGGTCTTTGCAGCTTTTTCTATGGATTCCCATGTGTTGGGCGGGTTTAACCCTGCCTTTTTAAACCAGTCGCTTCTGTACCATAGACCCTGAATCCAGCCGTGGTACGGTAATGCATAGTAGCTTCCCTTAGTGGGACTTTCCAGCATGGAAAGCGGACCTGCATAGAATGTGCCTTTACCTATGGAGTTTATAATCTTGGTTGTCTCTTTCATGTCAAGAAGACCGGTTGAACCGAAATCTATTGAGTTCTCCGATCCGGATTCCGCCAGTGCGGGCAGGTTCCCGGCAGCCGAGGACGCAGCAACCTGCTTGGGCATGTCATTTTCATCTACAGGCACTACCGAAATTTTTATCTCGGGGTTGATTCCGGTAAAGATATCAACCAGAGTCTGTATTGTACTTACCCTGTTGGACTGTGTTTCTGTTGTCCAGAATTCAATACTTGCAGGTTTTGCCTCCTGTTTGCCTTCTGCGAACACACCAGCTGCCACTGCGAGTGAAAGCAGAAGAATGAACATGATAATCGTAGGTTTTTTCATAAAACCCTCCTTCTATTAAATTATTTCTCTTCCCATTTTAAGGAAGGGATTTCCTTATTTAATGTCCATCCGCTTTACGCGGAGGACCTGTAGAATTTCTGTAAATTGGCTGCGGAGGAAGCAGTATCTGTTTGTTCTCCAGCGGTTCATTATTTAACAGCTTGTAAAGCATATTAAAAAGTTTTATCCCGACTTCATAAATAGGAACCTGTATCGTGGTTAAAGGTGGGTGTGCATTTTCAGCAAGAGAAATACCGTCGTATCCGCTAATTGATATATCCGAACCGATTTCCAGCCCAACCTGATGAGCGGCGGAATACACCCCGAGAGCTGTTAAATCGTTGGCACATACAACTGCGGATGGTCTGTTTTTTTGTCTAAACAGTTCTGTGGCGAGTTTTCTTCCCGTTTCCTGTGTAAGGTCGCCTATTTTTACTATTGAAGCATCATATTTAATTCCGTACTTTTTTAGAGCTTCTCTGTATCCTTCATTTCTATACCTTGAAAACACAAGCTCTTCCGGCGATGTAATAAAACCTATTTTCCTGTGGCCTAATTTTAAAAGATGTTCTGTTAACAGTTTTATGCCGTTTTTGCTGTCTATATCTATATAAGGAACATTGGGCTTATTAAATACTCTTCCAAGCAGCACAAAGGGCGTATGCACCTTTAATAAATAATCAACCCGTTTGTCATCTTCTTTCGTTCTTGTAATAACTACGCCATCGACTCTTCCTCCGGCAACTATACGCTTGTAAGCTTCGAGCTCGCCTTCACCTTCCGGGGACGTACCGACAAGGACATCGTAGTTTTTAGCGGCAGCCCCGTCGCCGATACCGGTAAGCAGTTCAATAAAGAAGGGGTCGGAAAATCTTAAGCCGTAAGTAGGTATTAAAAATCCTATTATATATGTTTTGCCCGCACGTAACTGCCTTGCACTTTGATACGGATAATAGTCATGTTTCTGTGCTGCTTTCACAATTCTTCTACGTGTTTCGGCATTTACATCTTTGTAACCGAGCAATGCTCTTGAAATTGTGGAAACAGAATAACCTGTTTCTTTTGCGAGATCTTTCAATCTTGTCGGCATGCTAAAACCTTTTTAATAAATCCATACTCCTAAAACGTTTTTGTTATATTATTAATCGGATAATATAACAAAAACGTTATTGTGTCAAGGGTTGTCAAGAAGTTTTTCTAAATCTTTTAAAAGCAGTAACCGGAAGTTTGCATATATAATTGCTGTATACATAAGCAGTAGCCATTTCGGCTATCGGCAGTTGATTTTCTGTGTATAGAAGAGCCTGATCATATCAACATTTTCTCAAAGTGAGGCACTGGCCAGTTTCTATCTGTAGAATAGCGATGAAAGCCCCCGCCTATCTGGTCGAATATTCCGCCTTTCTGCATGCCCTTTAGAGTCTTTAATCACGGAAAGTGCCTCTGAGTCTGCTGTTCTTTTACAATAGCACAAGAGGAACAACAGGTTCTGAGGCGTTGGAAACTTAGGTGCCGTTCCAAAACCGCCGAAGAAAACATCAAACTTTGTCTTAAGAGAATCAAAGGTAGTTTTAAGTATATCTCGGTTTACAGTCTAATTACCCTTATCTGCAGCTCCGGCATTTACATAACGGATTAGATCTTCTGCTATAGAGCCTGCATCTCTGCCGGCTGCCGATTCTGCGTCTGCAGCCGAATCTCCCCATGAAACTGCTGCACTGACAGCTTATGAATCCCCATGGGCATCTGCACCCGCCGAATATAGAGTTAATATTGTAATAATTAATATAAATATTCTTTTCATATACTATTCTAATAGTAATATTATTATTTGATGAAAGTAATTAATTTTTGGAACATCAGTGAGTATCAGCATTACTAAAGATTCCATTTTCCCTGCTTTTA
>QNBI01000404.1 GCA_003641675.1 Spirochaetota bacterium
GAAGGAATTAACTGTACGCCCATCCGGAATGAAAAAGTGAAAATACTGTCTAAAAGAGAGACATTAGAGAGAGCTTTAGTTGCCTATACCATGGGCGATTATGAATTAGCCAGGGATATTCTCGAAAAGTATCTGGATAAAAATCCTGATTTTCCTCTTGCCTATAATGTTTTAGGTAATGTTTATGAAAAGATAGGTAAATACGAGGCTGCAATTAACCAGTTTAAAACAGCGATTGCATTAAAGAAGAATTATCCGGAAGCCTACAATAACCTTGGAGTGGTCCTGAAAAATATAGGAAGGCACAAAGAGGCAGTAGCAGTATTTGAACAGGCTCTTAAGTTGTCGCCGGATAAATGTCAAATTCATTACAATATGGGCAATACATACAAAGCCCTTAAAGATTATCCGAATGCAGTTAATGAATTTAAAAAAGTAATACTTTTTAATGAATCTTTTGTTCCTGCCTATAACAATTTAGGCGTAATCTATGAAGAGCTCGGAAGAGAAAAAGATGCCATCCGGGTCTATACAAAGGGACTGCAGATAGACCCTAATCAACCCAGAATTAGGTACAATTTAGGCATAATATATTCAAAATTGGGCAATTTTAAGGAGGCAAAGCGTGAGTTTAAAAGAGCCCTTAAAATTAAGCCGGGCTGGATAGATGCACTTAACAATTTAGGAATTACTTATCAAAAACTCGGTGAACACAGAAGAGCTGTAAGGTCTTTTAAGGATGTGCTAAAGCATGATCCCAATAATGTTAAAGCTATAAACAACCTTGGCGTTGTATTTGATAAGGCCGGGAATAAAGATAAGGCAATACAGTTCTACAGAGAGGCTCTTAAGGTGAATCCGAACTACCTGCAGGCCGTAACGAACTTAGGCACTGTATTTGAGGAAGAGGGAGTTTACTCTGAGGCCCTTGCAGAATTCGAAAAAATAGTGGAGATGAATCCTGACAATCTCTCTGCAAGAATAAGACTTGCCAATACGTACAGACTTTTAGAAAGATTCCAGGACGCTATTGAACAGTACATCTATGTGCTTGATAAGGACCCGAAAAACGGAGAAGCCTTACGGGCATTGGGGAGTATTTATTATGAAACAGGTGAAATAGACAAAGCGGAAGAGATTTTTGAAAAGTTAAAAGCAGTGGAACCTGGTTCTAATGACTACCATCTTGACCTGGCCATGGTATTAAAGGATCAGGAAAAATACAAAGATGCGGAGAGGGAATTAAAGCTCTTTTTAGAGAAAGATCCGGAAAATATCAGTGCCAGGATTATGATTGGTGAAATTTACTATAAACAAGGACTGTTTAAGTATGCAGCGCAGGTTTTTAAAGATATGATAGAGCACAAAGTCGAGAATCCTGCAGTTTACTATCAGCTGGGCAGAGTGTACATGAAAATGGGTGATACGGAAAAGGCGATAGAAGTATATGAAAAGCTTATTAATCTTCAAGGAACAAAGGAAAATGCGGAAGATTTTGACCATTTAAAAGATTCTATTGAACTTTATGAAGATGCTATAAGTAAGTATGAGCGTGATTTTAGAGAGGAAAGAGCACGTAATATAAAGATACTAAAGGGTGTTTCCTTTGATGTGTCGGAAGAAGAGGAGGTAGAAGCCGCAGCCGGGGAAGAGATGATAGTGGAAGAAGCGGTAAAGATAGACGAAGATTCTGTTCCTATAATAAATATAGGGGGGACCGAACCTGTACTTTCTATAGAAGAGGAGGAAGAGGTTCTTAAACTTGAAGAAAAGGAAGAAATACAGCCGGAAGAAGAGGAGGTTGTAGAGATAAGCGATGAAAGAGCTCCTTCCCTGATGAATCTGCTGGACAATCAGGATCTTTATGAAGAGAATCCAAACTGGAAGGATTTTCAGCTTCCTGCCCAGTTTTCTGAGAATAATGTTCCGGAAGGAAATGAAAGTTTAGGACAACAAGCCAAGGCATCCCCGGAAAATGCCAACAGGCAGGAAGTGCCGGGTATTCAGAATAATGCGCCCTCTGCCGCGCCTTCTCTGTCTTCTGCAGGCGAGTCTGTGATTGCAGAATCTTTAAAGGAATCGGTGAAAGCCCAGAGGGATATGGTGGACAGGCTGTCGCACAAAATAGACGATATTGGGAGAAAAATAGAACAGGAACCCCGTATCGTTCCTGTCCCTGTTGTGTATCCTACTGTACAGAGTGAACCTGTTCAGGTTATGCAGACTCCGGAACCGGGAAAGGAACCTGAAATATTATACGGTAATATACCGGGAGTTCAGCCGACAGACTATGGGGAAGAGGAACCCGGGTTGCCGCAGCCAGAAGAGGAAGAGGGGATTCCGTCGTACTTAAGCGAGGAAGATTTAGCCGAGGAGGAAGAAGATTTTGAAACAGAAGAAACGGAGGAACTGCCCGAATTAGAGGTTGTTAAGGAAGAGGAAGAGGAAGCGGAAGAACCAGAAGGACCGGAAGAGGCAGAGGAGGAGCCCGAGGCATACCTTGAAGAAGTAGAAGAGCAGGCTCCGGAACCATTAAAAACAGCTTCTGCTGTAAGACAGGAACTTAAAGATTATTTAAACGGTGTTCAGGAAAATCTTAACAGAATACCTGCTGCCAAGCCTGAAAGGGCAGAACAACAGAGCAGCAATCCAAAAAGATTATTTGATTATTTAGCTAAGCTATCGGATTATTTACCCATGGAGAAGAAGTCCAATTTTTTAAGGAGTGATAAACGACTGCAGATGGAGTATGTAAGATCTAAACTGTCAGGGAAAGCCGGCTTAAGAAAAACAATAGAGAAAAAGTTTTCTCATTCAAATAGAACGGGGTCCGAACTCGTTACGAAAGAAAAAATAAGGAATACATTTTCTTATTTGGAAAATTTAACTGCATGGTACCCGGATAAAACGCTTGGCAGAGCTTTGAAAGATAAGCTTGAAAGCATAGCAGAAAAAATTTAAGGAATTGAGGTAATTTATGGAGAAAGAGCAAATTTTAACGATTATTAAAGCCTACATAAGCAAAATGCCGAGTTTACCTACAACGGTTTCTA